>SCST01000673.1 GCA_004299465.1 Methylovulum sp.
GCGTAAAGGCCCGCAGTAGTCGCTGTTCTTGAATAAAGTGAGTGACGCCTTCGGTGGCATCAAATAAACGATAAAGATAAGCGCGCGACATTTTAAAATGCGCGGCAATGGTTTCTGGGGACAAATGAGGATGGGCGAGGTTTTTGAGGATGTAATCGCGAATCGTTTTATACGTTGCCGCCTGCATGGCAGGACACGCGTCTTTCGGTAAGCTATGGTTAAAATAAAGCGCCGCTACATTGACAACGCCTTGACCGACAGCACAGGCTTCTTCTGCACTCATGGTTAATGCCGCATCTTGCAAGGCCAGCATATGCGCGCCTAGCAACTTGCCAAAGGTAGACTCTCGTGCTAAGACAGCACCGTGTTGATGTTCTATGTTGGGATGTAGCGCCGTCAGCAGATGTCTTGGAACGACTAGCGTTAAATTGGAGAAATCGTCCGTTAATGAGCTTATGGGTCGCGTGGCGTCTAAAAAAAGAATATCGCCGGTACGGACGGTAGAGTTGTTATGTTTCCCCCATTGTCCAGAAGTTGAACCACGGGTGTATAACTGAACCAAAAAATGATCCAAACCGTCTTGGGCTATCAACTGGGCGGGGCGGTTAAAATACTGCTGCCGGCTGGTGGTGGCGCTCAACAACACGGAAGATAAATGGCATGTCGTTAGTTGCGCGTTAAAGGCGTCAATTGGCGTTTTTTCCGGCAACGCGGTCTGAAAAATGACGGAAATG
The DNA here is from genome assembly GCA_004299465.1 of Methylovulum sp. Classification (GTDB taxonomy): domain Bacteria; phylum Pseudomonadota; class Gammaproteobacteria; order Methylococcales; family Methylomonadaceae; genus Methylovulum. Next base: position 735 of record SCST01000673.1, read on the forward strand.
CTTTCTTTCCACAGCGCATAACGCTCATTGGCAGCGATAGAGGAGAGGTCAAAGTGCGTAATGGGAATGCTGTTGTTTGTCATAATATCCTGTGAGTTATGCAGATAGGAGCTACGCAGAAACAGAAGACCGTCATATCCGTTCCATCCGCTACCAACTGCAATCGGCCCGCTTTCCGATCCATCGTGACCTGGCTGGCTTTGACTTTGAAGCCGCCAAGGTTGGGGCTACGTTGATTGAACAACTCGCCGGCACCTAATTTACCGATGCCGCAATGAATCCTATCGCTTCAGGCTCAGCACTCAGCAAGCCAAGGTGCGTATACAAGAAAGGGAGCAAGCCAAACGAGGCAATCGTCAAAACAGGCTTGATGAGGAAATACCAGAGGAGAACAGCTTTTAAATTAAACATCGAAACGGATAGCCAAGCTCTACCCCTTCGGGCGTCCGTTTCCGTTACACTTAATCACACCAAAGTAATGCATCCTAACCATACAGAAGCCAAAGGCCTCACAGCGGCAAATGCATCGTCATTTTCTTCAGCGCGAGCGCCGCTTCATGGAAGCTTTCAGACAGGGTGGGGTGGGCATGTATCGTTCTGGCCAGGTCTTCGCTGCTGGCCGAGAACTCCATCGCAAGCACGGCTTCGGCAATGAGCTCCGAGGCATGGGCGCCGATGATATGCACGCCGAGCAGGGCATCGTTTTCGGCGTGGGCGATGATTTTAACCAGTCCTTCGGTCTTGCCCATCGCTTGGGCGCGGGCCGTTGCGCTTAACGGGAAGGTGCCTACTTTGATCGCTACGCCCATGGTTCTCAGGGATTGCTCGGTTTGGCCGACCCAGGCGATTTCTGGATCGGTATAAATAACGCTGGGCAGGGTGGCGTAATCGATAGCGCTATGCAGGCCTGCAATTTGTTCGGCGACGAATACGCCTTCTTCTATGCCTTTATGCGCCAGCATCGGGCCGAGCAGGTTGAGGTCGCCGATAGCATAAACGCCGGGCAGGTTGGTGCGGCAATTTTCATCGACATGGATATAACCGTTTTCGTCGAGCAATAAATTGGCTTCGGGTGCGGATAGGTTTTCCGTGTTAGGTTTTCGGCCGGACGCGACAATCAGTTTGTCTACACGTAAGGTATGCGTGCCTTCCTGGTCCTGGTAGTCGACGATGACTTTATTCCGGCTTTTCTTGGCTGAGATAACGCGTGCGCCCAGGCGTAAATCCAATCCCTGCGCACTAAAGATGCGATAGGCTTCCCGCGAAATTTGCTGGTCTGGCAGCGATAAAAAGCTTTCCTGCGCGTCCAGCAGCAGGGTCTCTGCACCGAGCCTGCTCCATATCGCGGCCAGTTCCAGGCCGTTGACGCCGGCACCGATAATCGCCAGTTTTTTGGGTAGGCTGTTAAGGTTTAATGCGGCAAAAGAATCAACAATAAATTCATTATCGACTTTCGCGTAAGGTAACTGGATCGGCGACGACCCTGTCGCCAAAATAATGTGTTTGGCATCGAGCACAGACGCCGCCGTCCCATCCAGCGGCGTAATTTCTATCTGCCTTGCCTTCAGCAATTTGCCGCTCGCATGGATGCTGTCAATATTGTGATGTGCGAAAACCTCGGAAATTTTGTGGCCGAGCGCATCGATGATGTCGTCTTTGTGTTGAATCATCGCAGGGATGTCGACCGAAATGTTTTCAGCGTGAATGCCGTGTTTGCTGATCCTATGATTGAGCGAGTGATAAAGTTTCGCCGATTCCAGTAAGGTGATGGACGCAACACAGCCGGAGTTCAGGTGTACGCCGCCGAGCGTGCGTTGTCCTTTTTTGTTCCGCCAGTTATCGACACAGGCGGTTTTTAAACCCAGTTGGGCACAGCGTATTGCGCTGGAATAACCGGCAGGGCCGGCGCCAACAACAATGACATCGTAATGCGTGGGCTGTTTTGATATAAGTTGGTTTGGCATAAAATTAAATATTAAGAAGGAGGTGAGCGGGTGCTTCCAGGCATTCTTTAATAGTGACTAAAAATTGTACGGCTTCACGGCCGTCGACGAGACGGTGATCATAAGACAGCGCCAGGTACATGATCGGGCGAATAACGATTTGGCCGTTTTCGACGACAGCGCGTTCCTTGATCGCGTGCATGCCTAAAATGGCGCATTGCGGCGGGTTCAGTATCGGCGTCGACAGCATCGAGCCGAACACGCCGCCGTTGGTAATCGTAAACGTGCCGCCTTTTAAATCATCGTAGCTTAAGGTGCCGGCGCGGGCTTTTTCGCCGTAATCGACGATGCTTTTTTCAATACCGGCGAAATCAAGCTGGTCGACATCATGCAATACCGGCACAATCAGTCCGCGCGGCGTACTGACGGCAATCCCCAAATCGTAGTAGCCGTGATAGATGATGTCGTTGCCATCTATCGATGCGTTAATGGCCGGGAATTTTTTTAGCGCTTCAATCGATGCTTTGACGAAAAACGACATGAAACCGAGCTTTACATTGTGTTTTTGTTCAAAACGGGTTTTGTACTGGTTGCGCAGGTCGATCACACTCTGCATGTTGACTTCATTGAAGGTGGTCAGCATTGCGGCATTCTGTTGCGCTTGCAACAAGCGTTCGGCAACTTTTGCCCTGAGCCGCGTCATCGGAACGCGTTGTTCAGGACGCAGGTTTGACGCCGGCGTACTGCCCAGCTCTATAGCTTGAACGCTTGCCGGTTTGACCTCTGCGGCTTCAGGTTTCGGCGCAGTTTTGGCGGGAGCCTGTTTGTTAAGGTGATCCAGTACATCGGTTTTGGTCAATCGTCCGCTTTTGCCGGTACCGGTGATTTCGGCCGGATTCAA
>SCST01000674.1 GCA_004299465.1 Methylovulum sp.
GCTTATGTCATCAATGCCGGCGACTTGCTGCAAGGTTTCAGCGATGTCGATGGCGACACGTTAGCTATCAACGGGCTGACTGCGGACAACGGCAATCTGCTGGACAATAATAACGGCACCTGGACATTCACGCCGAATGCCAATTACAACGGCCCAGTCAATCTGGTTTATAACGTCATTGACGGCCAGGGCGGCTTGTTGGCTGCCGGCCAAAACTTTAATCTGGCTGCGGTAAACGATGCACCTGCCGGCGCCGTAAACATCACGGGATTGCCTGTTGAGGGTCAGACTTTATCGGCTGATGCCGGCAAGGTACAGGATGCCGACGGTTTGGGCGCGTTCAGTTATCAATGGCAATCGAATGGCCAGGCTGTTGCCGGGGCAATCGGCAGCAGCTATCTCCTGGGCGCGGGTGATGTGGGTAAAAGCATCAGCGTATTGGTTAGTTACACTGATGGCGGCAACACGATGGAAAGCCTGGTCAGTTTGGAAACATCGGCAGTATCCGCGCAAATCCAGCAGGATGCGCCTGTCGCCAATAATGACAGCGTCGTCACGCCAGAGGAAAAACCGGTCAAAGTGAGCGCAGTCGCCAACGACACCGACGCTAACAACGACATGCTGGCGATATCCGCTTTCGATGCGACCAGCGCCAATGGCGGTAGCATTGTACTCAATACCGATGGAAGCTTGACTTACATGCCGGCACATGATTTTTCGGGTACAGACAGCTTTACTTACCGGGTAAGCGATGGCTCCGCTGAATCGAATACGGCAACCGTCAGCGTTACCGTGCTGGACGATGCGTCGGTCGAATCGCGCGTATCAATTATCTTGTCCGATTCGGAAATCAACCTGGAGTTGAAAGGTAAAGCCAATATCAGTGGCACCGGTAATGCTTGGGATAATAAGCTGGTCGGTAACAAAGGCGATAATGTATTGAATGGTAAAGGCGGTAATGACCACCTGAAAGGCGAAGAGGGTAAAGACGTACTGATCGGCGGTATCGGAAATGATGTGTTGAAAGGCGGAGACGGCAAGGATAGTTATCTATACGCTGGGGAAGATATACAAGCCGGCGGCAAAGACAAAATTTTGGACGGACAAGGCGACGTGATCGACTTAAAAGCCCTACTGTCTAGTGTAAAGGTGGATGGCGTCAACCTGGAATCTATAGTGCAGAATATTAGTCTTGGTAATGCTTTCAGTAATGTCGCCGATCACGAAACCACGCTTGCCTTTAACGGCGATGGCGGGAAATTACTGTTCGATATTAATCAGGATGGCAAATTCACGGCGGCAGATGACTTCCAGATTACGATAACCGGTGTTGAAAAAGTCGTTTTCAATGCCGGTGCGGACCTGATGTTATTGGTATAACGAAAAGCGTCGGTAGCTTCCGGACTTTTGCAAGGCGGGCAATGCCCGCCTTGTTCGAACATATATAATCCCGCAGCTTATTCAGTTACCTGTAAAACAAAAAATCCAAGCCTAGATTGATTGTAAGTTAACTACCCCACCCATGCCATATTCTCAGCAACTTGCATGGAGTAACTTTATTGTGTCAAGCAATGGTAGCCATTGCAATAACAGACAAAAAAAGAAGGAATCCAGCTGAAATTCATTACCAAACTGAGGCCGGAAGAGGAAGTCACGTTAACCGAAGCGTAATTATTCACCCTCCACTCACGTTTAATTCATCATTCCCGCGCCAGAGCACTCATCGTTATACACAAGTCCGGTCGAGCGGTAAAAGCATCGTCGTTCCAGCATCCCTGCCGGAATGACGGGCTTAAACATACTGGTGTATAACGATGGGCGTCAGAGCGAGGGAACACTAGCGGTCGGGGAACAAGCCTGTAAAACGTATATTCAATATTTTCCATTTCTGCTGTTGTTTTCACCAAAGTAAAATAAATATCCATAAAATAACAATATGTTATATATTTGCTTCCAGACATGTCTGGAAAATTTACGCGACCTTTATTGGAAAGTTTTACTCGCTTTTTAACAGCGGACATAACGTTGATGCGACAAGCGCTGTGCCAGTCTAAATTCACGTAAATGATATATTTTCTGGTGTCGGCGCATCCTGCAAGCTAATTAAGCTTGTCTGGGTGAAAATAATTTTGAGCCTCAAAAGAACGTCAAGGATACTCAGTGAAACTCCTTGCTACTACGGTTCCGCTCCTACGCCCCCGACGATATGAGCAAGTGTATTAAGGATTGGCGTGGAACAGACCCTGCAAAAATTCAAGCCGTTATAGATTGGTGGAAAAGCGATAAGCAGCAAACGACATTTTCTAATGATTTAATTTATGGAGGTGAACACGCGCAAGACAGAGCCGAATTTATTGAAAAAACAATACTACCTGCCCGTAATCATTCAGCTGAGGACCAACATCATGCATAGCAAAACATCACCGTTATCGCTTGCTGAAGCAATGGAGCAAGTCGATGAGTTTATTCTCAATGGCGCAACAAAAATCGAGCTAGCCAAAGTCGACAACAACAAATGGAGGGTTGAAGCCTGGGGACCGTAAAAATCCATATAAAACCGTCATGCATTCCGATTAATTCTTTTCATAGAAGGTAATTAAAATGACTAATAATAAACAACAGTGGGAATGGTGGCATACCGCTTTCTGGGTATTGTTTACCATCGGTTTGCCCACAATGGCATTTTACCAGGTCGATCACTTGGTAAGGGTTTGGTGGCTATTTATGGCGGGATTTGTGCTGATCCTGCTCATCACCGGTCACGGCGTAACTGGAACTTGGAAAGGCGCGTTTATTGACAACCGGAATGTCCTATCGCTATCACGTTTCCAGATGATGGCATGGACTACTTTAGTGTTATCGGCATTTATTACTGCAGCATTCTGGAATATTTTCAAAGTGAGCGCACCCAATCCCATCGACATAGTTCTTCCCAAAGAGCTATGGTTATTAATGGGTATCAGCACCGCATCCTTGGTAGCTTCACCGCTGATTCTTAGCGACAAAAAGAAACAGCAACCCAACCAGAAAGAAATGCGGCAGACTTTTGAGCTATTAGCCGAGCAGGGATATGATAAAAACAAGCTGGATAATCAAGGCCTTTTAGTCGTCAATGAATCGCCGGATCAAGCCCACTGGTCAGACCTGTTCACGGGTGAAGAAACCGGGAATTTCGCCCATCTTGATTTGGCCAGACTGCAGATGTTTTTTTTCACGCTGGTTTCCTTGCTGACCTATGGCGTTGCGATTGGACATATATTGGATGAGGTGGCGAGCGCAAATCCAGCAGTCAGCTTTTCAGGTTTTCCTGTGTTAAGCGAAGGCTTGCTCGCACTTATCGGTATCAGCCATACCGGCTATCTCGCCGCCAAGGCAACCGCCAATAGCCAAACCGGAAGCGAATCTTCTGCCGGCCAAGCCACCCCCGCATCGTCCGATGACGATGACCATCCAGCCGTAGGGTGATTGACATGAGCTTTCTACAAAAATATACCATCACGCCGCGTTACCTCACCAAACCATCGAAGCGCCGCTCAGGGAAACTCATTATTGACGGGGCCAAGTTCATCGTCGCCCACGACACGGGCAATCCCGGTTCCACAGCGGCTAACAACGTTGGCTATTATGAGCGTTCCCGCAACGAAGACAGTGCTTCGGCGCATATCTTTGTTGACGACAAGGAGATTATCGAATGCATTCCAGCGTTGACGGCGCCTTCGGAAAAAGCCTGGCATGTGCTTTATAAAGTAGACACCGATAACCATATTTATGGCTACGATGCCAACGATGCAGCTATCGGCGTCGAATATTGCTACGGCGGCCACATCAATGCGGATGAAGCCTACCGGAAATATGTCTGGGTCATCGCAAGCATTTGCGAACGTTTCAAACTCGATCCGGCAACCGCTGTGGTCGGGCATTTCTTCCTAGACCCCAACCGGAAAACAGATCCCGTCACGGGCTTGGCGCAAAGCAGGCGCACCTATGACCAACTATTGAAAGATATTGTCACTGAGTACCAGGCCTGTGTAGGCTCAGACGATAATACCCCCCTCATGACTGCATCACCTCAATGGAATTTCACAGCCCAGGCAGGCAAGGTTGCCACAACGGCTAAACTAAATATCCGTAAAGACACGCCCCGAAGAACTGCGGATGTTGTGCAGGTGTTACCTGCAGGTTCTACCTTGGATTACATCGGATGGGTTTCCGATGGCGAGACTGTCAATGGCAATTCCAAATGGTACAGGGATGCCAATGAGCATTATTTTTGGAGTGGCGGCGTCACTAGCCCTGTAGCTGTCGCCGAACAAACATCACCCCAATCGGTAACCCGCAGCTATTTGGACGATAATGCCGTTGTCTTGAGCAGGGGGGCTATCGACACGGCCGGTGCCAAGACTTATGGCAAGCC
>SCST01000675.1 GCA_004299465.1 Methylovulum sp.
GTGCTTTGATAGCTGGGAGCATCTGCTCGATTTTATGCTGGAGGGCTGGTCTTATAACCCGAAAAGCCCAATTGTTCGACCCCCAAAGCCGGAAATAGGGCAGCTTGGGGTCATAATGAGAATTGCTGTACCTGTACCGTGCGGTTGACAAGTCATTGATGGCAATGGCCTGCCTGAAAAAGTGGTCATGGACAAAAGCGGCGCCAACCTGGCCGGGCTTGAAAACATCAATATTCTGCTGGTGCTGGCAGGTTTGCTTTGCCTGATGGTCGACATTTGCCAAGTAAAATACCTCAATAATCTGGTGGAACAAGATCACCGCTTTATCAAAAAGATCATCGGACCAATGATGGGGTTCAAGGCTTTCCATTCCGCAAAGGCCACCCTCGACGGAATCGAAACCGCCCACATGATCAGGAAGGGACAACTCGCTGGGCGGACACTTCCCGCTTACCAGCAATTTATCAATTTGGCAGGCTAGTTTTGTCCGCCAATCAGTCCGACCTCACCTCTTGTAAATATTTGCGACAGAACCCTTTAAATCTCGTCACCCCAGAACAACCCAACGTTGTGGGGCGCGCCGCTCACTGGGCTTTAGCGAAGCCTCCGAACCTTGATAAAAACCAAAACTTCAAAACTGCCACCGGTCGGCGCGTCCTTTTGACCGACTTGTTAGGCCGGCGAGCAGAGCCAAAGCCAAACAATCACAAACCAAAATAGCTTGATTTGCCCCGATGTGTGGCAGACGCCCAACCACCAAATAAAAGAGACAGAGCAACCTGAAAAGTTGGTTTGCAAAAAAAAGATACAACCCAACCTGCTTGTTAGGTCAACCTACAGCCCATCAAGCTAACGATATTCATGCAGCTATCTACTTACAGCGACGCTAATGACAATGCCCCCAGAAATCTTATTGTCGTTGTTTGAGTCGCCAAGGGAGGAATCCGTGCATTCATTTGAACCGGTACCGGTAACTTGTACGCGCCCATTACTGGCCTGGGCACTAAGCATAAGATCAAGCACTTTTGCATTAGCAGTTGAAAACACATAAGTTTTTGTCGACTCTGATGTAAATGCAACATTATCCGCCCGCACAACTAACACAGCCTTGTCGGCGGTCGAGCTGACAGATATGTTTGTGACTGTACCATCCGTTGTGCGACAAGCAGCCTGAGAGACTGACAGCAGTAGACTAAACGCGATGGCAGTTATAAACAGGGTAAGTGTTTTTCTCATTGAGGTATCCTCCTAATATTAAAAAAGTAAACCGAAACTGACAGCCTCGATCCCCGAAAGCCTAACGTTACGGGCGCGCCGCTAACGAAAGCGAAACGAAGCCCAAAACCTTGATAAAAACCAAACCTTCACAGCCGCCAACGGGCGGCGCGTCCTGTTGACTGATTTGTTAGGCCCGGCAGCCCGCCAAAGCCAAACAACCACCTGCAAAAACGACAGATAAAAAAGGTGGGGGGGGAAAGCGTTGTCCACACTACCAAGCCAGGCTTCATTGTCCTCAAGGCAAAGTTGCAACGTAAAGAGTGCGATTGGATTTTGTTGTCCTCACACTAAAAACCAACCGATTTCCATGAACTGAACCCGGACCTAATTCGTTTTGCACTTCCACAGCTTCCGAGCCATTGTCGAGCGAATCGCCGATACCAATAATGCGTTCGATTTTATTGCCCTTCGCCATGAAAATACCCATTCTGCCGTTAGCCGTCAAACCGTCACAATTGGTGGTAGTGGCGAAAAAGAACACCCGTCCCGCATCGGCAACAAAATTACCAATCACATTGATTGGGCATTGTTCCATACCGGGTAATTTATCCAGGTTGGTGACAATTTTACGGATTGGGCCCGTATTGCTGAGACGGGAAAAAATCCCATAGTAATCAACCCCCGCTTCTGCATAAAAGACAGCGGTAAGGCGATCAAACAAGAAATAATTAAAAGACGAACCGCCAGTTGCTGGACTTGGATCGCCGGGCAAACTATCTGAACGCAACAGACGATGCTGACCACCCACATAAAGCGCTTGCGGGCCAAAAACATTGTAACCGGCATAGCCCAGGAAAGCGGTTCCGGTTGTCGGGTTAACACCCAACGTCGGCGCATAAAAACCACGAGGTTGAAATAACGGAAAGCTGGTGTCTGGATCGTTGTTATCACGAACTTTTTGTAGCCCAACGCCGTCGTATCGCGCTTGATAAACCCCTGAAGGGTCGTTGTTGCCTAATGTTGCCGCTGTAAAAAAGACTTTTTTGCCATTAAAAGCGTAAGCATTGTGGCAACCTTGTTGGCTGCTCCCGGTAAATTGCCCAAACAAAAACCCGCCTACACTTGGATTTACCGTATTGTAATTGGCAATACGTTTAATTGAACCATTCGAAAGGCGCACCGAATATAAGCCGCCGGCACCGCGTAAAGCAAGATCAGGATTTGAATCGTGGCCCAAAAATGCGACGATGCCGTTTTGCAACAAGGGTGAAGTGGTGTAGTCACCACCGTTATTTGACCCAAAATCCACAAATTTTCCAAACCCACCGGGTGCAGCTCGGCTTTTACTGACTATTTTACGTAATCCGGTGCCATCCGCTTTGATCGTCCAAATCGAATCAAAACCGGTCCGAAAGCCATCATGCATAGAACGAAACACCACGTCATCACCTTCAACGACCCCACATGCCACTCCCGAAAAGAAATCGGCGCTGTTTGGGTCGGCTTTATCCGGTCGTTCTTGGCCTTCACTAACCAACGGTTTAAATACTACCGCAGCTTGTGCCGTGCCCACTAAACCTGCGCTTGATAAACCGATCAGGATGGTTGCAGTAAAAGCGGCGATACGCTTAAAAGCTGAATTTGCCCGGACATTTAACTCCACCTTTTTCATTTGATTAATGCTCATAAATACACTCCCAATGCTGCGCTAAGGATTGCGGGCTAACCAGTACGCAGCAAACCAGAAATCCGCAACATGGATATACTGTTTCGTGTATCCAATTCACTGTCTAACGCAGAGGTAAGGGGCGCGCCGTTGGGAAAGCTAAGCGAAGCCGCCGAACCCTGATAAAAACCGAACTTCAAAACCGCCACCGGTCGGCGCGTCCCTTTGACCGACATGTTAGGCCAAGCCATACAGCCCAGGCAAAATGACCACCGGACTAAAAAGTTAAAGCTTAGCGACAAAGCTAAAGTTACAGCGGAACAACGAACGATGCCTGGATACCCCCCGTAGCCAAAGCAAGCCCCCCGCAAGCTAAAACCGGGTGTTTCCAAACCGACCCGGCAACAGTAACCCTGGGAATGGCGGCTTGCGTCGTGCGCGGCGGACAGTAGCGTGGTAAGGCTACCGGAGCTGCTCCGCGCATGACGCAAACGCTACGTCAGGAGGACAGACAGCCCAAGTTGCTAAAGCAGTGATTGGCGGCACGGTGCTTAAGCCAATGTTTGCAACCCAACCGCGCGGCCTGAAACCAACCCCGAAATGCTCACTCAGCGGAACAGTTTCTATTTCGCTACGAAAAACCAAGCCGCCCGCCAAACAACACCGTCCCGGCACGAAGGCCAGTTAAGCCGTACCCGGCCCAAACCGGTGACAACCCAAGGTAACCCCGGAGCAACACCGAAGGCAGACCAAAAAACTGTCCGCAACCACGGGAGCTGACGAAGACGAACCGAAACCAACAGCTAGCACCCTGGACAGCCTAACGTGTTGGTAAGGGGCTGGCCGATGCGAAAAGCGACAGAAAGCCCCGGTGATTAATAAACCTTAATTTTCAAAACCGCCCCCGGTCGGCCAGTCCCTTTGACCGACGTGTT
>SCST01000676.1 GCA_004299465.1 Methylovulum sp.
GAAACAGTCCCCAGGATTAACAGCACCACACCCCATTGCCATTGCACATCGCCCAAGAGGTCAAAGCAAAAACGTATCAGCCCATAGATGGCAACCTTAAGCATCACGCCGCTCATCAGCGCCGAGATATGCGAAGGCGCGGCCGGGTGCGCTTCCGGCAACCAGACATGCACAGGGAATATCCCGGCCTTCATGCCGAAACCCAGCAGGGCTAGGCCGAAAGCGATACTGGCCCAAGTTGTCGATAACTGTGCGTTACGCAAGGCGTCAAAGGTAAAGCCGTCGGAAAAACCGGCCAGTACGCCGAAACCCAGGATAATCGCCAAGGCCCCGACTTCGGCCATCAATAAATACAGGAAAGCCGCCCTGCGGTTAGCCGGGTGTTCATGCTGGAACGCGACCAGGAAATAGCTTGCAACCGACATCAGTTCCCAGGCGATCATGAACATGAAGGCATCGTCGGCCAGCAGCACCAGCAACATGCCGGCAACGAACAGGCCGGTAAACAAGCCCAGCACGGCAAAAGGATGTCGGCTTTCTTCATAGCCGCCGACATAAGCCGGACCGTAAAGGCTGACGGTGCCTACGGCTATGCCGATGATCAGGAAGAAAAAGCCGGACAAACCGTCGAATCGCACATGCCAGGGCAACCACGGCAAGCCCAGGCTGATCCGGTCGGTGATAATGCCTGTACTGATTAACACGCTTAAACCCGCCAACACTGCGAAAATGCCGGACAAGCCCAATAATACAAACACCGCCTGCCTTAGCAAAATCGGGAAACGCTGTTCATCGAGGCTGCAAAAAACCAGTTCCTGGCCGCCTTTAAAGGTATTCGGGTATTTTTTAAAGCAATGCCGGCTAAGCGCCGCCAGATTGTCCCGCTGGTTCATCAGTAGCGCCAGCAAACCGGAAGCAAAGCTTAAAAGCACCGCAGCATAAGCTAATATAAGGATCATGGCATTCTCATTATCGTGTAAATCATTTCCTGTCATCCGCCGTCATTAATCGCGCGGCAAGCGCATGGTCGGAAAAGGTTTCCAGCGCCTGGCTTGTTTTCCGGCATTGTCCGCCTTGCGCTTCGTAATTCAGCCTGAAGTCATGGATAAATGCCATGACGGTATGATCGATCAAATAACCGTCCGAGAAATCGAAAATAATCGTCTTGCCCTTGTCCAGCCTGGCGAGCGCCTGTTTTAACGGCAGGAAATTTGAAAACAGCGCAGAACCCAGGAGTTTGACTACCCATGTACCGTCAGCTTGTTGCGCTACAGTAAAATGAATCTTGAACAAATTGCTGGGCCAAACGCCGCGCAGCAAACTAATAGCCAGTTTGACAATAATGCCCAGCGCGACACCGGCCAGTAAATCCACCGCCAGCACGCCGATGATCGTGACCACAAACATCAATAATTGCTCTTTGCCAATATTCTCTACTTGGGCGAAGGCTTTGGGCGAAGCTAACCTATACCCGGTATAGACCAGTAATGCCGCCAATGACGCCAGCGGGATACGCTGTATCAGGCCTGCAAACAAGGCTACAAACAGCAGCACAAACAAACCGTGGAAGAAATTGGCCCAGGCTGTTTTTGCACCGTTATCGATATTCGCCGAGCTGCGGACAATTTCGGCAATCATCGGCAGACCGCCGATTAACCCGGAGATAAAATTGCCGATACCGACTGCCGTTAAATCCCTGTCCAGGTCGGAACAGCGCTTGTAAGGATCCAGTTTATCGACCGCTGCCGCGCTCAATAAGCTTTCAAGACTGCCCACCAGGCTGATGCTAAGCACCGCTTCCCAGAATGCCGGCGTCGTTATTTTGGAAAAATCTGGAAAATAAAAACCCGCTAAAAAATTATCGGGAATCGCAACCAGGTAGCCCGCCCCGGCGGCAGTGGTTTGTTGGTCCAGGCCGAAATGCCAGGCAAACAGCATTCCCAGCAGCACGACAATAACAGGCGCCGGGATTCGGGTGTTGATTAGCGGCCAAAGCACCAATATTTCCAAGCCCAGAAAACTGATCAGGACCGTTTGCGTGTTCATATTAAGCAAACTCTGTGGGATCTGTGCAATGATCGACAACAGGCTGCCGGGGTTCGGCGTTACGCCCAGCATCACATGAGTTTGCGTAGCCATGATAATCAGCCCGATCGCCGCGAGCATGCCATGTACTACCGAGGCGGGGAAAAAGGAACTCAAGCGGCCCAGCTTAAAAAAACCCATCAAAACCTGTACCACACTGGCGACGACAATTGCCGCCAGCGTATAACGATAACCGGCCAGCGCATCGCCTTCACCCAGCCCCTGCACCGCCGCCAGCACGACGACGATCAATCCGGCTGCGGGGCCGTTGATGGTCAGGTAAGAACCGCCGATCCGCGATACCAATACGCCGCCGATAATCGCCGTGATAATGCCCGCCGACGGCGGAAAACCGGAGGCCAGCGAGATACCCAGGCATAACGGCAACGCAATCAGGAAAACCAGGAATCCTGACGGCACATCATTGCGCCAGTTTTCTGTTAAACCGGCCAGGCCGGTTTGGGGTAAAGCATGCTTATTCATGTCACTCCTTATATTAGTTGCTGTGAATTTAGGGATTAACGCATTGACAGGGAATTAACCTGAATATCCTCTCTCAACTCCCAGCCTAATTTACTCCAAAAAGACGCCGCTGTGCGGCTATTGTGCTTGACGAAGACATGGCATTTACTTATGCCTTGCTCATGCAGCGCGGCAAGCGCTTGTTCGACTAAGGCCCGCCCGACGCCTTGCCTGCGGTATTCGGGGGCGACAGCCAAGTGGTACAAATAGCCGCGCCTGCCGTCATGGCCGGCCATGACGGCACCGGCCAGCAGGCCGCCGTGCCATGCCGCGCAGCAACATCCCGGATTCCGTTCCAGGAACTTGCCGAACATTCCGGGATTATCGTCGGTACGCAACACGACGGCGTCCATTGCGCACCATAATGCGTAGGCGGCGTCAAAATCTTCCGCACGCAACGGGCGGATGTCAATTCCATCCCGGCTCATAGCATCCCGTAATTATCACTTTTACGCCGGCTCATATTACCTCGTTTCATCTTGCGCGCCGCCAACGGGTGGTTCGAATAGGCATCGTGAAATTCCATGCCGTAAAATACGCAATGTCCGCCTTGTTCTTCGTAGTTATGCTGGAAATCATGGAAAAACTCCATGACGGTATGATCGATCAAATAGGCGTTATTCAACTGGAACTTGATGGTTTTGCCGTTTTCGATGGTGCCCAAGGCATTTTTTAAGGCCATGAAGTTCGAGAAAATTGCCGCGCCGACGATGCTTAGCACAATAGTATCGTCATCATGGCGCTCGATGACGAAGTGAATCTTGAACAGGTTGTTCAACCTGACGCCGCGCAGCAGGTGTATCGCGAATTTGGTGATAATCCCGATGGCGACGCCGATCAATAAATCAGTAGCCAGGACGCCGATAATCGTCACGACGAACATGAAAAACTGTTCGGTGCCGATTTTCATGACCTTGGCAAATTCTTTCGGCGAGGCCAGGCGGAAACCGGTATAAACCAGCAAAGCCGCCAATGCCGCTAGCGGAATGCTGTGAATCAGGTGCGGGAACAAGACGACGAACAACAGCATGAAGACGCCGTGGAACCAGTTAGCCCATGCTGTTTTGGCGCCGTTATTGACGTTAGCTGAGCTACGCACGATTTCGGCAATCATCGGCAAACCGCCGATGAGTCCGGCGATCAGGTTACCGAGGCCGACCGCTGTTAAATCCTTGTCGAGATTGGAATGGCGTTTATACGGATCGAGTTTGTCGACCGCCATTGCGCTCAGCAGGCTTTCCAGGCTGCCGACCAGCGCGATGCTGACCACGGCTTCCCAGAATTCAAGCGTAAAAAACCTGGAAAAGTCGGGCAAATAAAAGCTGGACATAAAGTTTTCAGAGATCGCGACTAAAAACTTCGGCCCGACAGTCGCCTCGTGATGCGGTAAAAAATGGGCATTGGGCAGGAACAGGTACATGTGTTCATGCTCAAGATCGAAATAGCGCGCCAGCTCGATGCCCATCAATACGACAATCAGCGGCGCCGGTATCATCTTTAAGATAGGGTGTTTTATCATCGACCAAAGCGCTAATATCAACAAGCCGCTAAAGCCGATTATGGCGATGTCGGGATTGAGGTTAACGAGGCTCTCGGGAATTTGCGCCATCGTCGAAAACAGGCTGCTGTCCTTTTCCGGCGACGTACCGAGCATAACGTGGATTTGCTTAGTCATGATGATGATGCCGATAGCCGCCAACATACCATGTACGACCGAAGCTGGGAAAAATACGCTAAGCCGGCCGGCTTTGACGAGGCCCATCAGGATTTGCAAGACGCTGGCGACGACAATCGCCGCCAGGGTATAGCGATAACCGGCCATCGCATCGCCCGCGCCCAAAGCCTGCACGGCTCCCAGGACCACGACGATCAGGCCCGCCGCCGGACCGTTAATGGTGACGAACGAGCCGTTGATGCGCGACACCAGCATACCGCCGATAATCGCTGTGATAATACCCGCCGATGGCGGAAATCCGGAAGCCATCGCAATACCCAAACATAACGGCAGGGCGATCAAAAAAACCAGGAAACCCGATAACAAATCGCTACGCCAGTTTTCCTTTAATCCAGCCCAGCCGGCCTTTGGTAAGCTTACGCCATTAATCCCGTTCATTGCTTCATCCTCGTCTGCAAGTCATATTGACTGCTTAAGAGCAATTACCGAGCCAAACTGGTGTGATTTTGTAAGGCAATGATTTACAATGAATATTTAAAAAATTTCGATGCTGTCTATAAGGATTGTCCGGGAATAGCCGGTGCAAAACAACCGGCTAGTGGTTGTTTTGCACCGGCTATCTTTAAAGCTTACTTAGGAATGAGCATGAAATAAATTGAACAACTGCTTGCAGCAGGAGTGCAAGCTTTGCTTGCGCATGCAGGCGAAGCCTGCACTCCTGCTATTGGCAACTTGCCTAAGCTATTTAATGCCCATTCCTTAGCGACTAACCCTCTTTGGCATTTCCGGGCAATACTTCTTAAAATAACAACAATGTCGTCCCAAGAAGCGCATATTACTAACGATGCGTTAATCCTGTCGCTCTGGAACTATGCGAACAGGATGGCGTTGCGGCCTTTTTAACATCCCCCTTTTGGAACCTGCCATGAAACTGCAACATGTTGATGTACATAATGCGATTACCGTATTAAGCTCCGCATTGGATTTAGTGGGGGTTGATGAAGTCATGCACGGCAAGCGGGTTGCCGTCATGGCCAGGGCGATTGCGATGCATCTGGGTTGGCCCGAACCTGAATGCTTGTCCATCCTCTACGCAGGCATGCTGCATGATTGCGGGGTTTCCAAAATACATGAGCACCGGCAGCTTACAGCAACATTAGAATGGGAGGGCGCCGAGGAACATTGCATTCGCGGCGCTGATTTTTTGTCGGATTGTCAACCGTTGTCGCATCTGTCCGCCGAGATTCGTTACCATCACACGCGCTGGGAGCGGCTGCTGGAGCTGCCTGTCGACCCGCGCATACGCTTACGCGCCAACCTGCTGTTTCTTGCGGACCGGGTTGATGTATTGCAGGCGCCATTGCTTAACAGCAGCATGATCCTGATCGAGTATCCTGCGATTATCGCGCGCATAAAAACGCTGTCAGGCCTATTGTTTGCGCCGGAATTAGTCGATGTCTTTTCTGAAATAGCCGATGTCGAGGCTTTTTGGCTGGCAATGGAGCCGGACTATTTGGATGAAGACTTGCGCCGTATAGGCAGGGATATACAGGCGGCCATGCTCGGTATTCCGGCGCTCAAAGAGTTGGCGCGGTTGTTTTCGCGGGTGGTAGACGCAAAATCACCTTATACCGTTGAGCACTCGCAACGGGTCGCACTTATCGCCAGGCAGTTGGCGGCCGATTTCGGTGTTGATGACTACACACTGGACCAGGTTGAAATTGCCGGACTGTTGCACGATATAGGTAAGTTGCGGGTATCTGAAGACATTATCGACAAGCCGGGTATGCTGACGCCGGAAGAACGCGCCATCATGCACCGGCATAGTTACGATACCTTTCGTATCCTGCAGCGCGTATTTGAGGATTCGAAGATTCCCGTATGGGCCGGCTTTCACCATGAGACCCTGATAGGTGACGGCTATCCTTTTAAAAACGCTAACCAGGAACTGGACCTGGAATGCCGTATTATTGCCGTTGCCGATATTTTCCAGGCCTTGGCGCAGGAAAGGCCTTATCGTCACACAATGACGCTTGCGTATATCCTTAACGACATACAATCGCGCGTTACGGCAGGTCGTCTCGATGGCGATGTCGTCGCTAAATTGACGGCTAATGCCGAACATTATTACCGGCTTGCCGTCGCATAAACAATGCTGCTCAGTTATCAAATACAATGGCACGCAGATGAATAGGATAAGCGCCGATAATTCAAGAAAAATCTGTAACTACTCAGCCCGCTTCAGTTTGGGCAAAGGTGTCTATTGTAGGGCGTGCTGCGCGCGCCAACGGATTGGCAGGTTGCCCCAAGTATCGGAGAAGGCGCGCGCGGCGCGCCCTACAC
>SCST01000822.1 GCA_004299465.1 Methylovulum sp.
GAAGGGACTTCAGCCATTCAAACAAAATCGTCGATGTATACAGGCAGGAGTCCTCTTGCCGCTTGCATTCATCGATGAGATTTTGAGTACGTTCGTCCATCACACCGTCTGAGGAATTTGGAGGCCAAAGATTTTCTGCCACTCTTCACCGGCGGCTTCGACTTGGTTGAACTCCTCATAACGACAAGCTTTCTCAGCGCGCAAGTAGGCCGTCGTCGCCCGACTCTGCCACGCGTTTCCAAGATAGATACTTTCGAAGGTGCCAGGCACGACGACAGAAGAATTTGCCCGATGGTAGAGATAGGCGAAGAAGTCACGAGTGATCCAGTCGAACCAGAAAAAATCTTTGGACCGCCACGGCGATCGACCTATGAAATCGGCGGCTAGTAGCTCAAGCTCAAAAGACTTGATCGGCACCGAGCACCATGCCTGCCAACTCTTGAGCATTCGGATTAGGGGCCGCAGGTTGCGGTTGTTGGTCTTGTCGATATCCTCAATATAGATTGCCTCGGCCTGAGGCGCGGTTTCTTTGTAGGAGCCGCCATCGTGGGTGTTGCAGATCCAATAGTGCCTGTTGGTAAGCAGGAAGGCCGGGACAACTTCCACGTTGTAAGTTTCAAAACGAACAAGGATGACTTGTCCATCCCCTCGTATATCGGTGTCGGGATATGTTTCGACGATGGCCTGCTTCACCTCCTGAAGCAAGGCAGATTGTCGATTCCAGAGATAACCCTGAAAGCGCTGACAAACGTCCGGAGGGAGTAGGAAGTACAAATCTACATCTCGGGGAGGCCGAATAGCTGTCTTCTTGCCCCATGAACCGATCTGGAGGCTGTGGATCGGTATCGGAGATTAATCCGTAATAATGACGGTTGAGGCATCGCACGACCCCGTTCCGCTTGGTTATGGCATCGACATGCTGAGGAATGGTCAACGACAAATTGCGATGGAACTGCTCGAACCGCTGACGCACCGCAATCCATTTAAGAGGCAACGCGTAGTAGAGGCCGAGGCCCGCGTATGGTGTAAGTATTGAAGGTAAAGCAGACATCATGTACCCTTCATCTCATTTGTAGCTATGATCAAAAAATACCCCAGTCGCTTAGCAAGAGCGAAATAGGGGACATTCCTTGCAGTTCATGATCTGCTCTAACTCCTAATCGATAATTACTGACCCTCGCTTCAGAACTCTGACAACTATGCCCTGGATGTGGAAGTCGTGATCGACGACAATGGGACGATGTTCTATACTCGTGGAGTCAGGTTTTAAGACGAAGTAGCCCGACGCTCGTGCGAAACGCTTGATCGTCGCTTCGCCATCGATCAACGCAACTACAATATCCCCATCATTCGCTGTCGCCTGTCGCCGAACGAGAACCAAATCGCCATCCTCAATCTTTTCCCCGGCCACCTTTGCCTTGTTCATGGAATTCCCCCGCACCCGGAGCAGGAAGTATTCCGAGCCGGGGTGGGCAATAGTCCTTGGAAGCTGAACCCAACCATCAACGTTTTGTTTTGCAATCAGCAACGGGCCGACTGGGGCCTGACCAACCACGGGCACGGCGCGCGTTTGAACGGTGCTGATGTCGCTTCGCAATGGTCGCAGACCGCGTGCGCCTTTCCACCGCTCGATATCGCCCTCCTCTTCGAGCCACCGGAGATAACGCAATACGGTTCTCGTCGAGCCAACACCAAGCGCCTGCCGTAGCTCCTCGATCGTCGGCGGTAAACCGCGCTTGATAAACGCCTCGTTAATCGCGCTTAGTACTTCTTCCCGTGACAGTTGCTTGGGGCGACCCATATTTAGACATCCTTTTTGTCGCTTGTGTTTCCTAAAACCTAAATGATCATTTACGGCTTGTCAAGATTTATCGGATCACCGGACATCTTGACTTGCTACCGACAGATTTATCGGATCACCTAAGAACAGCGATAGAAAAGTGTCATTGCGAACGAAGTGAAGCAATCTCGCATTATTGCACTGAGATTGCCACGCACCCTACGGGTGCTCGCAATGACGGAAAGAATCGAGTGGTTGCGAAGTCTATCGCTGTTCTTGGGAGATCAGGTGAAAGAGGGCCTCTAGAACGGTGAGAGGCCAGACGGATTCCGTGCTCAGGACCTGCTGTAGCCGGCGAGGAGGCTACATTCGCTCGGGGGCGGAGACGCCCAGCAGGCCCAGCGCGTTGGCCATGACCACACGAAGACCAGCCGCCGGTGCCTGCGCCGTCTCTTAAAACTCCAAGTCTCTCAGTGCCACGACGATGCTGTGACCCCTCAGCTTTTTCACCATGACCTCATCTGCCGTGATGAGCGGGTATCCCAGTTGCTCGGCAAGAGCCACATAGAGAG
>SCST01000079.1 GCA_004299465.1 Methylovulum sp.
GCAAAAACCGCAACAGCAAATCCTGACATCATTGTTTTTTTCATAGGGGGTTAATCTCCGATAGGTTGGTTAAATCCAGCATGTTTACGCTAAATCATTTCGAAGTATCGAATATTTTAGCTGAATTCGCAACCGTTTTTAACGGCAACAACAACACTACAACAACGCATTGATTTCCGGATAATCCCGTTTTAATTGCTGACGGAACAGTTCAACGGCCGCTTCATCATCCCGTTCGTTTCTGGCGACAGGCACATTGATTTCGCTGACTACATGCATCGGCGAAGCAGAGAGGAATACCAGCCGGTCGGCCAGTGCAATCGCTTCACGCAAGTCGTGCGTGACAAATAAAACCGTATGCGGCCGCTGTGTCCAAAGTTTCAACAGCAGCTCCCGCACTTGCCTGGCTGTCGGGGCATCCAGCGATACAAACGGCTCATCCATCAGCAAGATTTCAGGGTCAACAGCAAACGCGCGAGTGATCGCAACCCTGCGGCTCATACCCAGGGACAGCCTTTCCGGGTAAACATGTTGTGATGCCGTCAACTGCATGGCATCCATCAGGCTATCCGTTTCAGCAGGCGACGGCGTATTTTCCATGACCAACTCAATATTTTCCCGCACAGTTCGCCAGGGCAGTAAACGCGGCTCCTGGAAAACATAAGCGATTTTAGGATGGACAGAATGCTGCCCTGCCCTGATTTCGCCGTCGTATTCCTTGTCCAGTCCCGCGATGATATTTAACAACGTGGTCTTGCCGCAACCGGAAGGCCCGACGAGGCAGACAAATTCACCGGATTTTAATGACAATTCAAGATCCAGGATGGCCTGTTTTTTCCCCGCTTGCGCGACCGCTGGATAAGCTTTACTCCTGATGATGATGTCAATATCGCTCATCGGCGCCACCTTAGGGCCTTCTTCTCCAAGGGCTTCAAAATAATCAATTCTATCAATTGAATGACGCCGACAAAGGCGATCGTATACGCCAAAATGCTTGCCACATCGAACAATTGAAAAAACAGGTGCAACTGATAGCCTACGCCGTTACTGCGGCCCAGCAATTCGACAACCAAAATTATCTTCCAGGTTAATGCCAAACCCGAACGGCTTGCACTCATGATAAACGGATGCAACTGCGGCCATATCACATGAACCAGGGTCTTGCGTTTACTGAAACGGTAGCAGCGCGCCATATCCAGTAAATCCTGGTCGAGCGCTCGTGCGCCTTCCCTGACCGTAACAATAACATTGGGCAATTTATTGATGACAACGGCGAGTATCGCTGCGGATTCTTCCAACCCGAACCAGACATAGCACAGGATTATTGTCACCAAGGCCGGGATATTTAAAAAAATAATCAGCCAGTTATCAAAAAAGGCATCCAGTTCTTGATTGCGGCCTAAGATGATGCCGACAGCGCAGCCGATTAACATGGCGAGTGCAAAGCTCACCACTAGCCTGAGCAAGGTCGCACTCAGATGAAAAACAAGCTGTCCTGATATAGCGGCTTGCCAAAACACCCGCGCGACGGCTTCCGGTGTCGGCAGGACGTTGCTGTTTAAATAAACAGCAAGGCCTTGCCAGACCGATAATAACGCCAGTAATGACAGTAGCGGTAAAATTTTTTTGGAACCTGTTTGTAATCTCTTCA
>SCST01000080.1 GCA_004299465.1 Methylovulum sp.
CATTGTTCGCGCTCGAAGCGTCGATCATGTCGCTGGCGCTGGAGTTGTATTTCCATATCCCGATCGCACTCGCCCATGTCATCAGCGCCGTCATCGTGATACCGCTGGTCACTTTCGGCATCACGATGACGGCGCTGATGACATGGGCGAGTGCGATCGGGATATGGAAATACAACTCCAGCGCCAGCGACATGATCGACGCTTCGAGCGCGAACAATGTGAACGTAAACGACGCATAGATCAGCGACGTGACGGTCGAGCCGATATAGCCGAAGCCGGCGCTGCGCGTCAGGAGGTCGATGTCGATATTGTAGCGGGCCGCGTAATAACTGATCGGGAAACTGGTGATAAAAATAACAACGCCGACGACCAGGATCGCCCAGAACGCATTCGTGAAGCCGTAATTGATCGACAGGAAACCGCCTATGGCTTCCAGCACCAAAAAAGACGTCGAACCGAATGCGGTATTGGCGACCTGAAATTCCGTCCATTTGCGGAAACTGCGCGGCGCAAAGCGCAAGGCGTAGTCTTCGAGGCTTTCGTCGGCAACCCAGGAATTATAGTCGCGCCGGATTTTCGAGATATTTTGGTGGATTTTCGTCTCCATGTGTTTGCCGGGGGTATCATCGATTCTTACTGCTCACGGTTAACAGCTAGCCCTACTCGGTGTACCCTACAGAGCATTACCGCCTTTCATGCCCGAATTTTAGAATAAGCGGCGAACCCTGATTATGAATAATAATCTGTTTGCGTTCTTCAGTGTTGTCAATCTCGCTGTGAACAGCGGATTTGACTTTCCCTGCCGGTACTGGCACCGGTATGCTTTCAATTTTCACTTGCGGCATCCAGGTGGGTTTGATCGAAAGCGGCATCGATTGCTGCTCCGGCTTAACCCAATTTAAACCATCGAGCAAATCAAAACAAACGGTGCTCATGTTATCGATGAGCTGATCGATTATTTTTGCTTGATGACCATGATTTTTCAGATCCCGGATTAGCCTATTCGCGCTGAAACTCATCTCAAGTTCAACGTCTTGTCTGGGCTTGCCATTGGCTGTCAGCCGGCAACTCACCGGCATCACCTCGGCTTTCTGGAAACCGGCCGCACGCGGGTCTGAGTCGCCGCTGGAAAACGAGAAGCCTACCGGCGTCGTGCCGGTTTTTATCTCGCCGATCTGTATAGCCAGCGTGTGCGAGTAGATATTTTTCCCGGCAACACGGACGGGAAAACGCCATTGCATGAGATTATCGGCGATGCGTCCACGCATTTCCTGTAACGGCAGCGGAAAGCCGAATTGCTCAAGATGGTCATCGGCAATGCTGACCTCAATATTTGTTACTGCCTTCATATCAATCAGGCCTGGCGAAGTTTGCGCGACGCCCGGCGCGCTCAAAATAAGCGCAAAAAAGCCGGCTAAAGCGATTAACGCAGCTTTGATGGGACGGGTAGGCAATGGATTTTTCATAAGACGGATGTCCTGTAGTCGGTTGGATTTACTTTAAGAGACTTGGCTTTTACCCGATATACGTCATTTGACTGATGAGTCAGATGACGCATTGTGCGATCCGCCCCGCTGCCGAATAATCATTTCCAGCCAGCGCTCATGGCTGTATCGAAGTGTTGACTTGATGTTTTTGAAATTCGGGCTTAATTCAGGCAAATAAAGGGGCTTAACATGATTTATTCTATCGAGCATTCAGCGGCAGGCCGAACGATGCGGCTGTTGCCGGCGCTTGCGCTTGCGGCGATGGCGGCAGCACAA
>SCST01000081.1 GCA_004299465.1 Methylovulum sp.
CCGAGTAGCCGGCCGAGGTTTTGCTAATTGGAAAAGGCTTTTAACGCATCACTGATTTGCTGTTTGGCGTTATGCAGCAGGTTCAGGGACATTTCCGGCGACAGCGAATAATTCTTTAATTTGCTGGCGGCAGGGATAGAGGTGATCACCGGCAGGCTGGCCATGTCGGTGTGGCCGATTGCGCTGTGCAGCCGGGACAGCACGACGATGTCGGTCAGGTTGAGTTCCTTGCTGGTGTTTTGATACCAGTCATCGGAATAAACCGGGATTTTAATGAATTCCTCGGAAAATCCCCATTCCAGCAGGAGCTTGTAGCCTATAGGCCCTTTAACGCAGGCCAGGGAGCGCATCAGGTCGGCTTCGGTGTAATAGTCTTTCGGGAGATTGTCGGCGAAATGCAGGAACGGCACCGTGCCGATATCGCAGACCAGGCCGGCCAGTAAGGCTTCTTCCGGTTTGGCTTGTTTAGTAAGCCCGGCAAGGACGAAACTGAGCGTGGAAATGTAAAGGCTTTGTTTCCAGATTCTATCCAGGAATTTTTTTACCAACGGCGAATGGCTTTTGAAGACATGATGGATGCTTAAACTGATGACCAGGTTGCGCGTGGCGTTCAAGCCGATACGGTTAATCGCTTCAAAGCATGATTTTGCAGGCGTTGAACAAACGTACAGCGGACAGTTGGCCAGTTCAATAAGCTTTGCAGACATAACCGGGTCCATCTGGATTATTTTTGCCGCCTCGTTAACGCCGACATCCTGCTGTATGGCATTGCGCAGTTTAATCGCTACATCCGGTAAAGTGGGGATCTCCAGTTTTTCATTAGCATAATGCTCGGCAAAGGTTTGCAGTAACCGGTTATCGGCCAGGTCGTCGGGGATGATGAGCTGTGAAAAATGATTTGACGAAGCGCTACGGCTGGCCATGATATTTTGCGAAACGCGTAATATGCTGACATCGGTTTCAGCCAGGGCTGTTGTGGTATGTTTGGAGCCGCTGGACAGCGGAAACCTCGCTTTTGCGGTGCCGTCATTGACTTCATAAGCCTTACCGGTATCATCGGACAGCGTAATCATGCCTTTCAGCAGGTACAGGGCCGAGTCGGTATTCTCGCCGAGACGGAACAGGATCGATCCTTTCGGGTACATTTCTGATTTGAGGTTAGTCGCGAACGCTTCAAGTTTTTCTGTGCTGAAATTCCTGATAGGGATCAGGTCATTCAGCATGCCTACTGTAATATTTTCAGAAACAAGTTGGCTTGCCGGTGATGCGGATTTATTGTTTTTAAAGAAAGAGGGCAGGAAGGACATATTTTTTTCCGAAAAACGTCTAGCGGTTAAGAAAACTATAAATGTGCTATACAAGGGCGGATTTATCGTTGGATTATAGTGTTTATTAAGGCAACCGACCGATTTTTATCTTTGATCCATTCGCTCCATGAACCTGCATACAGTTTGGAACCTTTTAAGCCGGCATGTTCCATAGCCAATAGATTATGGCAGGCCGTTACGCCGGAACCGCAATAATGAACAACCTGTTCGGGCGCCTTTGTGCCCGCTATCCGCTTGAATTGTCCGCGTAATTCATCGGCAGCTAAGAATAAACCGTTACCGGCCAGGTTAAGCTGGAAAGGGCGGTTTAATGCACCGGGAATATGTCCGGCTATAGGGTCTATCGGTTCCTGCTTGCCCAAGTAGCGCTCAGGCGTCCTGGCATCGACCAGGCAGAGTGCTTTTTGCGCTAAGCGGTTTTGGACATCCCGCGCCGTCAGCCAGGCGGTGTTATCGAGGTAAGGCCTGAACGGCGCGGGTTTGACGGTCGGCAAAATGGTCGTAACGGGCAAGCCCTGTTGCCGCCAATAAGTGATGCCGCCATCCAATACGGCAACAGGCTTATGCCCCAGGCAGCGCAATAGCCACCACAAACGTCCGGCAAACGCGCCGTTCGCATCATCATAAACAACCACCTGGCGCTGGTTTGCGATACCCCAGGCCCCCAGTTTGTTTGCCAGTGCCCTGAAATCCGGCAGCGGGTGGCGTCCTGAGTAGCTGCTGACGGTCGATGATAAATCCTGGTTCAGGTGCGCATAACGGGCATTGGGGATATGCCCGTGACGGTAGGCATAGCCGCCTGCATCGACATCGCTTAGGGAAAACCTGCAATCGACGATAATCCAGTCGGGATTGTCCAGGTTTTGTTGTAATGTTGCCGCGGAAACCAGCGTTGTATAGCTCATAAGTTTACCTGTAGGATGATTTTGCCGATGTGCCGGTTGCTTTCCATGAGTTCATGGGCAAGAGCGGCATCGTTTAGCGCAAAGGTGGAGTGAATAACCGGTTTAATTTTGCCTGTCGCCAATAAGGGCCAGACGTTTTTATGCAGCTTGTCAGCGATGCCTGCTTTAAACGCATCGTTTCTTGCCCGTAATGTTGAACCGGTAATCGTGAGGCGTTTCAGCATCACCGGCAGCAGGTTGATTTCAGCCTTAATACCGTGTTGCAATGCAATTTGCACGAGCCTTGCCTCAACAGCCATGCATTTCAGGTTACGCGGGAAATAGTCGCCGCCTATCATATCAAGAATCACATTGACGCCTTCGCCCTGAGTCAGTTGGTGGATTTCTTCAACAAAATCCTGTGTTTTGTAATTGATCGCGGCATCGGCGCCCAGCGCCAGGCAATACCGGCATTTAGCTTCGGAACCGGCCGTGACGATGACCTTGGCGGCAAAAGCTTTAGCCAGTTGTATCGTCGTTGTGCCTATGCCGCTGCCGCCGCCATGAATTAATAAAGTCTCGCCAGGCAA
>SCST01000677.1 GCA_004299465.1 Methylovulum sp.
TATCGAGCAAGTCGATTAATGGCGCGATGTTATAGCCGCCCAGCATCGTGCCTAATAATTCCGTCGCATCTTCAGCCGTTAAAATCGGCGAGGCTGCTTCGCCTTTGGCAATCGCCGTCAAGAACCCGGCTTTGACATAAGCGGCTTCGTCCACGCCGGCTGGAATGCGGTTGGCGAGTAAGTCGAGGATGAATGCTTCTTCGCCTGCCGGCGGTTGTTTGATGAGTTCGCATAAGGCTGCGGTTTGTATGGCATCTAGCGGTTTCGGGACGATGCCTTCGGCGGCGCGTTCTGCGGCTTGGGTGCGGTATTGTTCTAGCATAAAAGATTCCTTAAAGTTCAAAGAAAAAGTACGAATTAACGCTGGCGCTTTTATTTATGCTGCTACAGCATTTTCTTCGTATAACAATTGATATTCCTCATCGGCAAATAGCGCAATTTCTGATGGCGGCACAAAAGCCGTTTTACAGAGCAGACGGAATTGAATAGGCGCTTCATGATTCAAGCGCTCTACAGTCAAACGAATTTCCGTATTCCCAATAAGTTTGTGTAAATCACGATTTAAATAACGCGGACAATAGCCGACTTTAGTGCATTCTTCAGTTTCCAATATCAAGGCAAAGCTATCGTATGCATTCGTTTGTTCTGGTCTAAATTGTAAGCGTTCGCCTGTTTGTAACTGGGCCAGTCTATCAAGGGACGCTGGGTCAAGATAACGCAAGCCATGCGCCAAGAAGAATAACTCCATTTCACCGTGCTGGTTTATTTCAGAGCAAGGGAAAACGCATAACTCATCAGTCGCCCGCTTGCCGCCGGACCGCGCCAATAATTGCATAGGTTCGTTCGCCGTTTCAGGATCAAGGGCTAACCAGCGCAAATAAGCAGGGTATTCGGAGCGTGAGCTATTTAAAATTCGATTGGCAAATAAAGGGAACAACTCGTGTGAGTAATATTTTTTATGTAAATCATACATTCTGCCGAAATAGCCAAATTGTGATGACGACAAGGCTCCTTTGGTATAAGCAAAACAATAGACATTATTTTCTTTGGACAATCGACCCACTGTGTGCCAAAGGCGGGTTTGCGGGTCTTGCCAAGCGATGTAAAGGGTGTTCATAGCATTGCCTGAAGTCTGGTTTTGTTTAGTTTTAGCAGTGCCAATGCGAATTCAATGGCCGTTTCGCTGATTTCCGATGGCGGTATTCTGGCGAAAATATTTTGACATTGCGTGTCGGAAACAGCCTCTAACTGGTGCTGCCATACTGTTGCCGCTTCCGGCCTTTTGATGGCAAGTCGTTGATAAACACCCAAGGTCGATAATGGTTTGTCTGCAGATTTATTCAAATAAATGGCCGAATGGGCTTTCTTTATGTAATGGCTGATGTGGCGCCCTTTATCGCGGGTGGTCAACAATTCTTTGCGTTTGTTGTCAGGTTCGTTTTGTCCCATTGATGCGGCATGATCATAGGTTGGCGCCAGATAAATACGCTGATTATAGTTGATGACTCCCCAATTCTCGTGATGACGGTCTTGGTTAGCTAGCCAAGTATCCAATAATAGATAGCCTAAAAAGACATCGAGGGCATTCCTGATTTTATTATCTGGGGGTATCCAGTCCAAAGGTAGAAAAATCGCCTGATCACTTAACAAAGCGATAATACGCCCCAAGGTATGATCTCGTACCTTATATCGCTGATCGGTTGGATAAGTATTGTAAGCCTTTGATAAGAGTTCATTTCCCATGACCAGACGACCATCCTTGGGGACAATCGTCTCGGTTAAAACCCCTTTTTGTTGTTTCCATGCCGCAAAATTATAGTAGGCGTGCGGCAAGCCAAGCAGTTCAGCCAATTCACAAGCTACTTTTTCAGCCCAGTTTTCGCCTGTGTTGGGGCGACCTATTTTTAATAAAAAGCGTGTGCGATCTCTTTGCAGCCAGTATTTGGTTTTATTCCCCTGTTGCTCCGGCATATCGGGTTCATGGTCGCCAATTTCAATTATTGGGTAGTGGTTATTCATACTTAATTAAAAAATGATAATAACCCAATAAAGAATCTCAAAATAGGGGGCTTAGGATGCGGATCATCCTAAGCTATTATGCGTACAAACCTTATTCCATTGCCGCCACAATTGCATTACCCATTTCCACAGTGCCCGCCTTGGAACTAGGATTCAAATCCGGCGTGACATACACACCTTCATTAACGACTTTTTCCACAGCCTTGACAACGCGTTCGGCAGCTTCGGTTTCGCCGATATGCGCCAGCATCATCGCACCGGCCATGATAACTGCTATTGGATTGGCGATATTTTTGCCGGCAATATCCGGCGCGCTGCCATGCACCGCTTCAAACAGCGCGGCATCGGCGCCGATATTCGCGCCGGGAATCAAGCCGAGGCCACCGACCAAACCTGCGGTCAGGTCAGACAGAATATCGCCGAACATATTGGTGCAGACGACGACATCAAACTGCTGGGGGTTCATGACCATGTGCATGCAGGCCGCATCGATGATTTTTTCGTCGAACTGGATGTCGGGATAACGCGGGGCGATTTCCCTGGCAACATCCAGGAACAAGCCTTGTGTGTATTTGAGGATATTGGCTTTATGGCAAACCGTGACTTTTTGCCGGCGGTTGTCGCGGGCATACTGGAACGCGTAGTCGATGATGCGTTCCGACGCTACGCGGGTCACCACGGCCAAACTTTCGGCAATGTCTTTTTTGGGGGTCAGGTAATGCTCAAGGCCGGCATACAGGCCTTCGGTATTTTCGCGCACGATGACGATGTCAACATCCTCGTAACGGGTTTTTATGCCTGCCCAGCTTTTTGCTGGACGGACGTTGGCATACAAGTCATATTGCTGGCGTAGCGCGACATTGATACTTCTAAAACCAGTGCCGACTACGGTCGTCAATGGGCCTTTGAAGGCTACACGGGTTTTGTCGAATGAGACAAGCGTTTCATCGGGCAGCGGCGTACCGAATTTTTCAAAGGCCGACATGCCTGCGTAGGCTTCTTCCCAGTGAATTTTAACGCCGGATGCGTCTATCACTTTGACAGCCGCATCCATAATCGACGGGCCTATGCCATCACCTTTGATCAATGTGATTGTGTGCATTTTTTTCTCCTTCAGTTTAAAAATAGCTTTTACCCTCAAGGGGTACTAGAAAGTTAAGGTGGTGATGCGAAGTCTGCACCGTTAACCCTGTTGGGGAATTATAGAGCGACAAACGAGATTTTATCTACAATGCCGGTTAAATATTACAAATCCAGCGGCATTTGCTATGATGAAGCGCGTTTAGAGTCTCTCCAATTTCACTGTAGGAGTTGTCATGCCCACTCTCATTCCACCGCTTGGCGGCAGTTCCATCACGATGCAAAACGGCAGGCTGGTTGTGCCGGATAATCCCATTATTCCTTATATAGAAGGCGACGGTACAGGGCCGGATATTTGGCGCGCCACCGTGCGGGTCTTGGACGCCGCCGTTGAGCGCAGCTATGCAGGGAGACGGAAAATTCACTGGCTGGAGGTCTATGCCGGTGAAAAAGCCTTTGGTTTGTTCAATACCTGGCTGCCCGATGCAACGGTCGACGCCTGCAGGGAGTACCTGGTGTCGATTAAGGGGCCGTTAACGACACCGATCGGCGGCGGCATTCGCTCGCTGAATGTCGCGCTACGGCAAATGCTCGATATGTATGTCTGCTTGCGTCCGGTGCGATGGTTCCAAGGTGTGCCGTCGCCGGTGAAGCATCCTGAATCTGTCGATATGGTCATTTTTCGCGAAAATACCGAGGACATTTATGCTGGCCTTGAATTTGCGCAGGGCAGTGACGATAACCGGCGATTCCTGCGTTTACT
>SCST01000811.1 GCA_004299465.1 Methylovulum sp.
TCATAATAACGTTTTGACGCATCAGTCTCTTCTTTTACCAGTTTAGGGATAATTGGCAGTGCAATCAACTGGGTATGTGAATGCTCAAGGGATGCACCTGCAGCCTCTCCTTCATTCTTGAATATCAGTACATACTTAAAACGCCGATCCTTCTTCAAATCAGTAAGCCTTAAATAGTACGCCCATAGTACATCTTCAACTGCTTTTAATGGCATCGTCGAGAGAGATTGCATGTGATCTGGTGTCTCCACAATAACCTCATGAGCACCTATCCCATTCATCTTATCGAAAATGCCCTCTCCTATTTTATTCAGGTCTCCATATATCTGAAGGGCAGGGAATTTATTAGGCATAATCCTTAATGTCCAGCCTGGTGAATCCGGCTTTGTACCCGAAGGTCTGAAGGCCATTATCTCTGTTGGTGTAGTATATTCGTTACCTGAACAGAACGGGCAGAAACCACCCCTCTTTCTCTGGGAAGGAGAAACAAAATCCGTTGGCCTTTTACCTCTTTCCACAGAAATAATAACCCAGCGACCGGATATCGGGTCCTTTCTAAGTTCAGACATATTACCTCCACTATATAGAGTTTAATACTCTTAGCTCTTAGCTAATTTGGTATTATTATATCATAATGAGATATAATTACTTATGAAACCCACATTCATTCACAGTCTTGTAAATAGCCCTTTTGAAGACCTCTCTCTCTTTGTCAGGATAATGAGGGAAAGAAGGGCATTCTTATTCGATATCGGCAGTATCTGCAGACTCAAACCTGGTGACCTTCAGAAGATAACAGATGTCTTTGTGACCCATACACATATAGATCACTTCATAGGATTTGACACGCTTCTCAGGGCGCTTCTAAGGAGGAAGAGACCTTTGAAGGTATATGGACCTTCAAATATAACCGACTGTGTGGAAGGCAAGCTCAGAGGCTACACATGGAACCTTATAAAGGAATACCCGCTGAAGATAGATGTCTACTGCATAAGTGGAGATAAGATAATCGCATCAAGCTTTCATTCTGAAAACCGCTTTAAGAGGATAGATTATAGTTTTTCTGAATTTGACGATATTATCTTAAGAGAGCCTCTATTTACAATAAGGGCCATCCAGTTAGACCATCAGATACCATGCCTTGCCTTCTCACTCGAGGAAGAATTTCATATCAATATTAATAAGGCATCCTTAAAAGAGATGGGGCTTCCAGTAGGGCCCTGGCTTTCAGAATTGAAAAAGGCTATCAGAGAGGATAGATCAGGAGATACAGAGTTCACGGCCTCTAACAGGAAATACAAACTTAAAGAGCTAAGAGATATCGCAAAGATAACAAGAGGTCAGAAGATATCTTATGTGACTGACGTATCAATAAATGATGAAAATATCAAAAAGATTATCGAATTCGTACGTGACTCTGACACACTCTATTGCGAGGCATATTTTATGGAGAAAGACAGGGATAGGGCATTAGAAAGGTTCCACCTCACAGCAGAGATTACCGGAAGGATTGCCAGGGAGGCAAGGGTTAAAAATCTTGTTGTTATGCATTTCTCGCCCAAATACAGAAACGATACAGATACCCCGGAGGATGAGGCAATGAGGGAGTTCAGACATCCAACCTTCTAAAAACCAACACCGCATTTATCCCTCCAAACCCGAATGAATTAGAAATAGCAAACTTAATCTCAGCCTTTCTTGCCTGAGTCACATAATCAAGATCACATTCCGGATCTCTCTCTTTTAGATTGGCTGTAGGAGGTATAATTCCTTCGCTCATGCTCATCAAGGTAAAAGCTGCCTCAAGGGTTCCGGATGCAGCAAGCATATGGCCTGTCACGGATTTAATAGAAGTCACAGGGATATGACAGGCTCTCTTGCCAAATAATAGCTTTATCGCCTCAGTCTCTGTTTTATCACCGAGAGGTGTTGATGTACCATGTGCATTAATAAAATTAATATCTTCAGGCTTCAAACCTGCATCATCTATTGCCGTCTTTATTGCTTTCGCCTCACCTTCCATGTCTGGTTTTGTTTGATGAAATGCATCTGTTGTATTACCATAACCTACAATCTCCCCATAGAGCCTGGCTCTTCTTCTCAATGCACTCTCATAATCTTCTAGAACAAAAATACATGCACCTTCTGAAAGGACAAATCCATCTCTTGTCCTGTCAAATGGCCT
Source organism: Methylovulum sp. (assembly GCA_004299465.1). Classification (GTDB taxonomy): domain Bacteria; phylum Pseudomonadota; class Gammaproteobacteria; order Methylococcales; family Methylomonadaceae; genus Methylovulum. The sequence goes on from SCST01000811.1 coordinate 2,186, forward strand.
GCTCGCTGATGAATCATTGACCTTAGATAAAGCACCTGATGAACCATATCCTTCAATACATATCCTGCATACAGGAGCCTCAGCACCACCACATAGCACAGGGCCCCGATAGCCAGA
>SCST01000936.1 GCA_004299465.1 Methylovulum sp.
GCCGGACTTTTCTTGCTCCTGAAGGCTGAATTTGTTGCCTGGGCGCAGGTGCTTGTTTATGTAGGAGCGGTAGTGACCCTGATATTATTCACTATAATGTTAACCAGAAAAGGAGAGGAAGAAAATGCTGAATAAGATTCTTAATTTAGTGGTCGCTGTGCTGTTATTCACAGCGATATTCATATCTATCGATGACAGTATCAGTGTCTGGTCAGGAAAAGAAGAGGCAAATGAGATAAGCGTCGAGACACTCGCAACGGGTGTGGGTGGGATATTCAGCAATTATGTCTTTTCATTTGAACTTCTGTCGCTGTTATTGATCGCGGCCCTGATCGGTGCGCTGTATATTGCCAAAAAGGAGGTATTCTGATGGCTGACCTTTACATGTATCTTATTATATCAGCCGTGATATTCACTATTGGCTCTTACGGAATAATCACTCAGAGGAGCGGCATAAAGATCCTCATGTGCATCGAACTGATGCTGAATTCAGCGAACCTTAACCTCGTGGCATTTTCCAGTTTCAACGACAATGCATCGGGTCAGGTATTTGCGCTATTCTCGATCGCCATAGCAGCGGCAGAAGCAGCTATAGGGTTTGCAATTCTTGTTGCCCTGTTCAGGGTGCGGGATACTATCAATCTTGATAATATCAATATTTTGAGGTGGTAATATGTTCAGTGAACCAGATTCAATTTTTCCAGCCTTTATTGTGCTGCTGCCGGTATTGGCTTTCGTTCTGACGCTCTTCCTGGGCAAGAAACTCCCTCATGGAGGAGCATATTTCCCGATCGCGGCAATCGCAGGTTCATTTATCATCTCGCTCGGTGTTTTCCTTGAGATATATCCTGACAAAATTGTCCAGCAGTCCTGGCCATGGTTCGCCAACATGAACATAGGCATACTCATAGACCCGCTTGCAGTGGTTATGCTGATGATGGTAACATTCGTAAGCCTTCTCATTCATATTTATGCGGTTGGATACATGTCGCACGACCCTGCAAAGCCGAGGTACTTTGCAGAAACCGCGTTGTTTACAGCCGCCATGCTGGGCGTGGTGCTTTCTGA
>SCST01000937.1 GCA_004299465.1 Methylovulum sp.
GATTCAGGTCGTCGGATCGCCCATCGCGAGCTGAGGATGGTGTTGGGTTTCGCGCGAATCCGCGCTTCCTGAGGTTGGCACCGGGGAGGTCAGGATGGCGACGGAGGGGCGTCACTCGCAGGGGCCAGCGGTTTGGTTCGCGCCTCAGATGGGGTGCGGAAGCGGCCATCCTCTCCGTATTGCTGGCCGTGTTGGGATGGCTGGCTTGGCCGCAGATTCCACACTCCATGCCGATGGGCTATTTGCGGATCAGCGATCTCATTGTTGAAGGAAACCGACGAGTGTCTACAGAGGCGATTATCGACAGCCTAGCTTTGCCCACTCATATGGGTATCCTACAAGTTGATTTGAAGGAGTTGGCAGCGGCCGTCATGCACAATCCGTGGATCGAAACGGTCAGGGTAAGCAGGCGCCTTCCAGCGACCTTGCTGGTTCGCGTATCGGAGCGCACGCCACGCGCGGTTGTGGCGGCCGATCGTTCCTATCTCGTAAGTGGAGATGGACTGATCCTCCAGGAGGCTTCACCGGCGGAGATGTCCGATCTTCCACTGCTGAGGCTCCATGCCGATCACCCACTCGGGACGGGGGAGCGGATCGATCCCGCTCGCGTCGAACAGGGGGCGCGCCTGTGGCAGTGGTTTCATCAGGGCGCTTTAGGACTGAACGTGCAGGCGAGAGAGATCGAACTGAAAGGCGACGGGAGCTGTACCATCTTGCTGGGCCAAGGGTTGCCATACCTATATTTCGGAGAGGAGGATAGCTTGCAGCGGCAGTTGGATCGGTTGGCGCGGGTGCTTGAAATGCGTGGGACCACCCTGCGCGAGTTGGAATATGCCGATCTGCGGTTTGCCGATAAGGTCATTGTAAAGCCGCTTCGGAAGGAGGGCGCATGATCCGAAGAGGCGAGCTCGTGACAGGGCTGGACATCGGCACGACGAAGATCTGCGCCATCGTCGCGGAGATGACGGAGAACGAGATCGAAATCGTCGGATGCGGGACCAGCCCATCGCATGGCCTGAAGAAGGGTGTCGTCGTCAACATCGATGTAACTGTTGAGTCGATCAGGCGAGCGGTTGAGGCGGCGGAAGCGATGGCAGGGGTCGCCTTGGATTCCGCATTTGTCGGGATCGCCGGAGGTCATATCAAGGGGATTAACAGCCGGGGGGTCATCGCCATCTCCGGCAAGAACCAGGAGATCACGCAGACCGATGTGGATCGGGTTATCGAGGCAGCCAAGGCCATC
>SCST01000678.1 GCA_004299465.1 Methylovulum sp.
CACATTATGAGCGCCGTCATTTTATTCGGCGTAGGGCTGGGCACGGTTTTTTACAAAATCATGGCCGATAACAGCGGCGACCATGCCGCGATTGCCGTGACCAGCCGCCATGTCGTGCTGGCTGACTGGTGGTTTACGACGCCGACCGTCATTATCCAGCCGGTGACCGGTTTTCTGTTGGCCGAGCAACTGTCGGCCTCTTTCGGCGATAGCTGGTTGTCATGGACGATTGCGTTGTATCTGATCACCGGCCTCTGTTGGCTGCCGGTCGTCTGGCTGCAAATCCGCATGCGCGATCTCGCCGTCGAGTCTTTAGCGCAGGGCCAAGCTTTGCCGTATCGCTACCGCTATTATTCAAAAATTTGGATGTGGCTGGGTGTGCCGGCATTTTTCGGCATGATAGGCATTACCACGTTGATGGTTTTCCATAATTCACTTTGGAGTTGAATGATGTCCGAGTCCCTTATGCAAAAAGTGTTGGGTCCCGATTGGCACAAACTGCCGCGCGTTATTCAAAACCATTATGACGTCAGCGAACATCGGGGCAGTTGCGTTGAGGGTTTAATGACGATTGATTACCCGGACTTGATGATGCCGGTGGTCTGGATTATCCACCGCTTCGGAGGGCTTATCGTCCGGCGAGGCAACGGTGTTCATACGCATGTACAAAAAAACAGCAGCCGGCAATCAGCTACATTGGCAAAGAACGATGACCTACAACGACGGCAAAACCGATACGTTCCGTTCGCAAATGGCTTATTGCGCTGAACATGAATTAATCGAAACGATACGTTACGGCTTCGGTTTGCATTTAACCGTCGAAGTTAGCAACGGCGACCTGGTTTATCACAGCAACGGCCACTTTTGGCAATACGGCCGTTGTCGATTAACGATCCCCGATAGCCTGCTGCTAGGCTCGGCAACTATCAGTGAGCATGCGCTTTCGGAGGATGAATTCCATTTGGATTTTACGATTAAGCATCCTCTTTGGGGCGTCACTTATTGTTACAGGGAGAATTTTCATTATTGTTGAATGCGCAGCCAAACCAGGTAGGGAGTAATATAAAGCTTCGCCGGCAACTGCTCTTGCGTCGCCTAAAGCGCCTACTGCTGGTGTTCTACCGCCTTTATGCCCAAGAGGGAGGTTTCATTCCCGTATGAATAGGGCTTAGGCTGGTAACCGTGCAAAAACTTACGCAACAATTGATAGAATCCGCGCCTTGACCGTGCATTGTTCAGCAAGTAGCCTTGATGAGCTTGCGAAATCCTGGCTTCTGGTGGAGCGGCGGTGATCCCATATTCCGCTACACTGCAACGAGCCTACGCGACTGAGTTGTCTCAACTTACAAATATTGCACCTTTAGGAAATTCGTTACCAGAAGACTCGAAATATTTGTAGAATTTGATTAACTCGCTCGAAAACAGCACTTCTTTTGAAAAAATCAATACCGGTATGTCCAGATTTTTTGTTTGAATGTATTTTTCGGCTCCAATTAACTCAGTTGAAGTACGATTAAGCAGCGATGAAAAAACAACGAAGTCGCATTTCAGGCAGGTTGCTATATCTATCAATGAGTCGATCTGGCTTTCGCTGAATCCACTATTTGATTTACATTCTGCTACGCCAAGTTTTTTG
>SCST01000082.1 GCA_004299465.1 Methylovulum sp.
TTTCGTCGGTAGCCGGCCGGTAAGCGCTCAACTGCGTGCTGTTATCGCCTTCAGCCTTCAGCCTCAGCTCCAGGACTTCCGGCCCTGAAGAACCCGGCCAGGGCGGCATGCTGGTATAGCCTTTAAGCCGGGTAGCCGTACCGTCAAAACGCAAAGTATCGCCCTGGGCGCCTTTCATCAAACCCAACAAGGCCTGCCTCAGCCATTCGCGCCGTAACGCTTCGTTCGTAACGAACAGCTGGGAATCGGCCAGCCGTATTTCCAGCCGGGCCATCGTACCTAAGGCTTGCCACAACAAAGTGCTGATTATCGCAAACAGCAGCAAACTAACCAGCATCTCCATCAAAGTAAAGCCGCGATTTAAATAGCCAGGCCGGTAAAATCTGCTTTCGTTCATCTGTACTGCAACAAATTAAAGAACAAGGCACATCGCCAAAAATGGAACGCTGATGACGCTGATTGATTATGATTAAATAAGATCAGTAATTTCTGAATATTTATAATTATCTACGTTCATCATATTCATCTGCGTCATCAGCGTTCTATTGTAAATTTGATGACGCTGGGGAGTTGACTTTTCAGGATCACTGCATTGGCATCTGCACAGGATCGCGCCAAGTCGCCACCCGCGTGAATATAAATTGCTGTTCTTTACCCAGTTGCGGATGACTCAAAGTCACCGCTATTTCATAAAGCGCTAACCTGAACGGCGTACCTAGACCTCCGGGAAACGGCGCGCCGCTTGTTTTCGGGCTTACCGGCCGACCGCGCCATGTCAAATTCCAGCCCTCGGCCAGCGCCAACTTGCCGCTCTCCTGCGTCGCGGGATTGATCGTTTGCACCCACTCATTAGCCAGCCAGGTCGCATTAATAAGCCATTGCCGCTGCTGCAAGCGCGCGGCGTGGGCGATATTGGTATTGATCCAGGCGAATAATGCCATGCCGGCCCCCGCCAACAAGGCCAGGGCGACAATCGCTTCCAGTAAACCGAAGCCACGGACGCGGCGCTGTCGAACCCGCATCATACCCTGCCTCAAAGCGCCTCTTTAATGTCACCCGAAGGTGCTGCAATCAGCCAATCGGCCAGCAAGCTTTCCCCGGACCATACCCGCACATGCCCGCCATTGGTCATGCCGTTAGGCTCATAAACCAGTGCCTTGGGCAGCTCCACGCGCCAGCCTTCGGGTATCGGCAGGTCGGCACGTTGCGGTCGACGCGCCTTGGCATCGAAAAAAGCCTGCTCCGGCAAATGTTGTAACACGCTACGCAACGCGTCGAGACGCGTGCGCTGCTGCGTTCCTTCTATCCATTGCCATAAGCGCGGCGCAATGATGCCCGTTAACATCCCGACCAGCGCCATCACAACCAATAATTCCAACAACGTGAAGCCCTTGGCGAAATGCCCGGCTGGATGAAGAAAGCGGTAGCCCGGTGAGTATGCCATGAGTCTAAATGTTTGCTTAACTATTTGCGAAAAACCAGATACCCCGTCTGCAAGGTTTCCCGGATGATTCAAAGATAACGGCAGCATCAAAGCGTTAAGGACAAGGTTACAAGCCCCGTCCCGCGAGAAACATAAAATGGTACACGATGCATATGGCAAACAACCCTATTGCTTCGGCAACAAACCAATATCTGCGGCATCACCCTCGCCACCGGACTTACCGTCGGCGCCCAGGGAATATAAAGCGAAATCCTTGCCGTCGGCACCGGGAACGGCGTATTGATAGGCATTGCCCCAGGGGTCGGACGGAATCGCATCATCCAGGTAAGGCCCGCGCCAGCGCGCGGCTTCGCGGGCGTTGACCGGGGCGGTTTCGAGCAGCGCCAAGCCTTCCTTGGCCTGAGGCAAGCGCCCCATATCCAGGCGCACCATTTCTATGGCACCGCGCAACATTTTAATTTGCGCCTCGGCGGTTTGCACCTTCGAGGCGTCCAAGCGGCTAAACAGTTTAGGACCTACGAGGCCCGCCAATAAGCCGATAATCACCAGCACCACAAGCATTTCCAATAAAGTAAAGCCAGTCTGGCGCGGCAAGAATTGAGGGTTAATACGCATAGTCAATAACTCCTTAAGGCAATGAAGTACAGTTTTTAATCATTCCCTAGCTCTTCGCTCGTCCTTCACAAAATTAGTAGGGTACGCACCGCGTACCCTACACCCTTATCGTTTATTATCATTCTATCCAGGGCATCCTTCCAAGCCGGACGGGGTATGTTACCCCGTCCGCAAGGTTTCTCGGATGATTCAAAGATAACGGCAGTATCAAAACGTTAGGGAACGGGGTTATAAACCCCGTCCCGCGTAGGGAAACGAACAATAAAAAAGGGCGGTTGCCCGCCCTTTTCTTTGTCAACAAGCGGGTTATTGCAACCCGCTTGAATCAGCAACAGCTACCGTAATTATTGGTTACCTGTCACGTCGCTCATGCCGCTGTCGCCAGTGGTGTTGTTTTGACGGACGAAAGTACCGACAACCGTACCGCTAGGTACTGCCAAAGTAAACTCGACAGCACTCGTACCGGCTGCGCAAAGCAAATCGGCGCTCTTCAGTTTCTTGGTATTGCCCGCTAAAACGGTACCAACCACACCTGCAGTTGGAGCGGGTGTACCTGGTCCCGTGAAGCAACGTGTAGTAAATGGCGCATTGACATTACCCATGTTAGCCAGGTTAACGAATGTCGTTTGACCGGCAGTGCCTTGAGAGAACGGTACTTTCAGGACAGTACCGTCATGATCAAAATTACCCAAAGCCTTGGCAGCTATACTTGCTGTAGTAGTGTTCGGCGCAGCTACGATAGTCGCTGCAATCGTGAAAGCTTGTTCCGCAATTGGAGTAGTACCGTTAGCCCTAAAACAAACATTTCTGCTGGTAATTGCAGTAGTGTTTGTAACAAACTCTACCGTAGTGCTGGTTTTGTTACTACCGGGAATTGAAGTAGATGCGCAATTATCATTATTATCAAGAAAAATATCAGTAGCCGACGCAGCTGCAGACAAATCCAGACCAGAAACAATAAGTTTTGTGTTGTTTGCTACAAGATCAGGCTGAGTAATTGGATTACCATCAGCTTTGTTAACACCACCTACCGGGCCAAAAATAACACTACCGATATTTGTTAATGTAGCGCTTATCCCAGCGCTAGCACCTGTCGTTTTAAATTTTGCATAAGGAGTTGGAGTGACACCAACAAGCGCAGTAACATCCGCAGTAGTCAAATCGGGAATTGGCGTCAATGCTATGCCGCTCGCAAAGTTAGCAAGAGAACCGTCTGCTGATGTCAAAGAGGCGCCCGCTGCTACTGCTGCTGTCGCAGTTTCATAGAGTCTGTATTGCATCGTTGCTGATGAAGCTACATTAGTAACCTTAAAGCCCGTTGCAGCACCGCTACCTAAATTAAACGCGACATCTGCGCCTACTGGTAAATTATCAAGAGCCGTGATTTGGAAAATAACGAAAGTGGGACCTTGAGATGCCAGAGCTACAGTAGCATTAGGAACAGCCAAAGGAGTAGGACAAACAGTAGGGGTAACACAACTAAACGTTAAATCAGCAGCAACTACTGAGTTAGAGAAAGTGGCGTTAGTCAAATCGTAGCGCAAAAAACGTGTTTGGTCTTTACTCACACCAAAATTAAGTTTATGCGCAATATCTATGGCGGTGCCACC
>SCST01000679.1 GCA_004299465.1 Methylovulum sp.
ATCGAAGCCCAGCAAGCAGTTTTGGCAAACGCTTTGGCAAGTACAGTCAAGATAGCGCTTGGCTTTATTAAATAATCCGGCAAAATCGCGGTATGCGGATGAAGCAAAACCTGCCCCACCACTACAATTATCGTACAAGACAATAGTGGCTACCGGATACGAGCATTCGGCGAGTTTGGTCGGTTTGACGGTATAGCCCAATTCGTCGGCATTAATGCCTAAAGTATCCGCCAACGCTTGTCGAAGGGCGACCGATAATGTCCAAGCAATTTTTTTGTTATTGTCATCATTATGGTTAAGGAAAACCTGTTCATGGTGGTATTTTAAATACAATTCCAGCACATCGGTGTGGTAAACATAACCTAAATATAGATTGGGCTTTATGCTATCGCTGCTACATTCTGCATGTTCTTTACCTTCTGGCTTCCCCCTTAAGATGTTATGTGGCTTTGCCTTCGTAAATACTTCTGGCAACTCATTATTAGCGTTCATCGAATCGGCACGACCACAATGCCAGCACAGCGCGTAACCTTGCCCGTGTTCCCCTGCACTGTAATAAAAAATACTGCCCCGATTGCCGGAGCGGAACAATCCTAGCTGGGGATTAGGCAGCGGACGTAGCTTGTCTTTTGCTGTTACCCACGGCTCTTTAAACGGAACGTAATGCTGCTTGGAAATATCCGTACTCGGCGATTCGTAAAAATCTACAGCGAATCCCGCAGGTTCAATAAATTCGTGCTTATGTTCAAGGTTCAACATCCAACCGCATTCAAGGCAAACGGTATTGGTAAGGCTGCTTGAAGCATGGTCAATCGCGCCGCAATGGTCACATCGCCATGCAGTCATCAATTTTTGAGTTTCGTTTCCACTGCTTTCAGGATTATGCCAGCTTAACGCCAAACCAGCGGAGCGGCACACCAAACCGTTCAGAACAATATCATTGCCCGGTGCGTATTCGCGGATGGCGATGGACAAATCGCGGGTAGGCTTATCGCGGATTCGGCTCAGATTCCCTCCTCGGTCTTCTGTTTCGTCTGATTTCCTACTTTTACGCTGGTAATCGTGGATACTGTAAGGGTCAAAATAAGCAAGTCCCGTCGGAAAACCGTAGCCTGGCAGAAAACCACGGGCGACGAGTTCTGAAAGCAAATACTCTCCTTTTAACCGTCCTAAATCTCGCTCCACCCGTTTCCGGTATGGATTGCTTTCAGTGATTTTTTCATTCAGAGTGTTAAATTCCGTCAATAGTGGCTCATATTCCGACAGCCACTTGCTCTGTATCCCAACGATAACAGAAGCCGATTGCTGTAATAGGTTGGCATAATTTGTCCCTGTCAAAATGGTTTTAGCAACCACGGCGTGCAAGCCTCGTTTTAATTTTTCGGGCGGTTTTATTTCACACTCAGCCAACCACGAAACAAACTGGCCTGCTTGTGATTTTCCGTCATCGTCTTGACAGAAAAACCAGCCGCAATTGAGCTTGGTGTTTTGTTGTTGGCTCACCATTACCACTTCGTTAAGAAAATAAGCCAAAATCAAAGAATTAACGTGGCGTTGGACAATTTTTTGGCTGTTGAGCGTGATGTAGGGTGATTTGATCTGCGTGATAAAAGGCCACAACGGTTTTTTGAACACTTCGCGTTCGTGTGGATTGTCTTTGCACAAAGTGAACGCTAAAGCGTGGTTTTCCTGACGGCGACCTGCGCGGCCTGCGCGTTGCAAATAATTAGCCGGATGCGGTGGTACGTTGTTCATCGCCACCGCCGAAATGCCACCAATATCCACGCCCATTTCCATTGTCGTTGAACAGC
>SCST01000680.1 GCA_004299465.1 Methylovulum sp.
TTCCTGATTCCGCCGCTGCCCTTACCGCGCAGCCTTTGTCATGTAAATGCCGGCAGTTGTTAAACCGGCAGTGGTCTTGCAGGGGCTGAAATTCCCGGTAACCGTATGCCAGTTGCGCTTCGGAAAGCTCGGCCAGTCCAAAGATCGCGACGCCGGGGCTGTCGATCAAATCACCGCCGCCATCCAAATGATACAGCGTTGCCGCGGTGGTCGTATGCCGTCCGTGCTTCGTAGTGGCTGAGATGGTGTTGGTTTTCAACTCCTTGTCGGGAATAATCGCGTTGGTCAGCGAGGATTTGCCGACGCCGGATTGTCCGGCAAAAATGCTCACCTGGTTTTTCAAGGCCTGTTTTAATGCCGCCAAGCCATGATGTCCTGCCGTAGTGGCGCTGACTCTATACAGCGCATAACCTAGTGATTGATAGTCCCCCAGTTCTTTTTCGATGCTGTCCGAGTGCGGCAAATCAGTTTTATTAAGCACTAGCGCGGCGTCTATGTTCCTGTTCTCGCAAATAGCGAGATATTGGTCCAGCAATAAAAAATCGCAGTCCGGTTCAACGGCAAAAACGACAAAAATCCTATCGATATTCGCGGCGACAGGTTTGGGCTTGTCGCCGCGGGACGGGCGCAGTAATACCGAACGGCGCGGCAGGATTTCTTCTATGCGGCCCTGGCCCAGTGCTGCGAGTGTCCATAACACCTTGTCGCCGACGGCGACGGTGTCCAGTTTCCTGCGGGTCTGGCATAAAATGATGTTGTCTTCATGTTCAACGGCGATGCCCTGGCCTAAATGGGAAATGACCAGGCCTTCGAGCAAGCCGGTCATTGTGGTTTGATTTCTAAATGAGCGATACGGATAGCCGCGGGCGGATGGCTGTAATGGAAGGCGGAATACAAGGGGTCCGGCGTCAGCGTGCTGGCGTTTTCTTCATAGAGTTTAACGAGTCCGCTGATCATTTTGCCTGCGTCGGCATTATTTGCAGCGAAGTCGTCGGCTTCAAATTCGAATTTGCGTTGAAAATAGGCGCTGACCGGCTGCAGGAAAAACGTAAATGACGGTGACGCCAGCATGAATAATAATAATGCAGCGGCATGCGACTTTTGTTCTACCGCGACGCCCAATCCGGTGTAAAACCAGTCCTGGTCGATCAGCCAGCCGAGTACGCCGAAGCCAGCGAGGCTCATGATTGCCGTTGCTATCAGCATTTTGATGACGTGCTTGTGTTTAAAATGTCCCAGTTCATGCGCTAAAACGGCTTCTAGCTCTTCTTCGTCGAGCGAGTTGACGAGGTTATCGAAAAACACGATGCGCTTGTTGTTGCCGAGGCCGGTGAAATAGGCGTTGCCGTGTCCCGAACGTTTGGAGCCGTCCATGATAAAAATGCCCTGGCTGTTGAATCCGCAGCGTTCGAGCAGGCCATGAATGCGGTTTTTTAACGAACCGTCCTGCATAGGCGTGAAGGTATTGAACAACGGGGCGATCACGGTCGGGTAAAGCCAGCTCATCAACAGCGAGAAGCTCATTAAAATAGCCCAAGCCCATAGCCACCATAATGCGCCGATGTTGTCCATTACCCACAGGATCAGTGCGAGTAAAGGCAGGCCGATCGCAGCGCCGAGCACAAGTTGCAGGATATGGTCCTTGACGAATTGTTGGACGGTGCTTTTGTTAAAACCGAATTGTTCTTCGATGACAAAGGTTTGGTATACGCTGCTGGGTATCTCGATGATAGTCAAACTTAAAAAAATGGTGGCTGTCGCCGCGATGCCGGCTATCAACGGCGATTCGACCAGGCTTGCCCAGCTTGCAAACGCGAGGTTAATGCCTCCGCCCAACGTTAATATCAATAGCGCAAGCAGGCTGATAATTCTGTCCACATCGCCCAGTTTGCCTTTTGCAATCGTATAATCGGCGGCTTTTTGATGGGCTTCCAGCGAGACGCGGCTTTTGAATGCTTCAGGGACGGCAGCGCGATGTTTTGCAACATAATTGCTCTGGCGTTTGGCGAGCCAATATTCGACACCGAAGGAAATAATCAGTGCACATATAAAGAGTACGGTAAAGGTATTCATGATAAATCGCGAGGTTTAAGGGTTAGACGTGCTTGTGTGCCAATGCTACACTAACCGTTACCTTCAACACAATGGAATCAATGCATGGCGCAGGATACTCAACATCTTATCTGGATAGACCTGGAAATGACGGGGCTGAATCCCGATAGCGATTTAATTATTGAAATCGCTACGATTGTTACCGACAAGGACTTAAATATTCTGGCGCAAGGCCCGGTGCTCGCGGTACATCAATCGGATGAGGTGTTGGCTGCTATGGACGATTGGAACCAAAAACATCACGGGCAATCCGGCCTGATTGATCGTGTCAAGGCCTCCACAGTGACTGAACGGGAAGCGGAACGCTTGACGCTGGAATTCCTCAAACGATGGGTTCCTGAAAAAACTTCGCCTATTTGCGGTAACAGCATAGGCCAGGACAGGCGCTTCCTGTACCGGTATATGCCGGAGCTGGAAGCGTATTTTCATTACCGTAATCTCGATGTCTCGACGCTTAAAGAGTTGGCGGCGCGCTGGGCGCCCGAGATTAAAAACGGTTTCAATAAAGATTCCAAACACCAGGCGCTGGACGATATCATCGAATCGATTGAAGAGCTGCGCTATTACCGGGAGCATTTTATTGTCTGCAGGAATGCGGATAAGTCCTCTGGGCAGGGTGTGGGTGCTTAGCTTTTTCATTGTTACTGTGGCGCTTTACGGCTGTGATCCTTATAACTGTTCATTCATGGCTTGCAGCGGAGCTTGGTTCTTAAATGGCATGGCGCGGCGGCGGGAATGCCGTGTCCTCTGGTTGTCAAGCGGCATAAATCTTAAGGATGCGCACGCATCTTTTTTTACATTACTATTTTAAAAGGCGGATATGTTAGACCCTCGTTTATTTAGAACGGAACTTGATTTTGTCAAAGAGCAACTGAATCGTCGTTCGTTTCATTTTAATGTCGAGTCTTATGCCGAGCTGGAAGCCAGGCGTAAAGATAGTCAGGTCAAGACCCAGGAGTTGCAGAACGAGCGCAATAGCCGCTCCAAAGCGATTGGCCAGGCCAAGGCGAAAGGTGAAGATGCGCAGCTCTTACTGGACCAGGTTCAGCATTTAGGTGATGAGCTTAAGGCTGCAGAAGCGGCATTGGCCGAGATTCAAGCCGATATGACGGCATTGATGGAAGGCATCCCGAATATTCTCGATGAATCCGTTCCTGACGGTAAAAGCGAGGAAGCTAATGTTGAAATCAGCCGTTGGGGTGATGTGCCGGTATTTGATTTTGCAGCGAAAGACCATGTGGATTTAGGTGCAGACAAAGGTTTGGACTTTGAGTTGGGCGCGAAAATAGCGGGCGCGCGGTTTGTCGTGCTAAACGGCGCATTGGCGCGATTGCAGCGCGCGATTATCCAGTTAATGCTGAATACGCATACCGGTGAACACGGCTATAGCGAAACCTATGTGCCCTACCTGGTTAATGCGGACAGTTTGCGGGGAACCGGGCAATTGCCGAAGTTTGAAGCGGATTTGTTTAAAGCCAGTGAAGATCCGGGCTTATACTTGATCCCTACCGCGGAAGTTCCCGTTACCAATATCGTCAGGGATGTCATTATTGACGCCAAGGACCTGCCGCTCAAATTCGTCTGCCACAGTCCTTGTTTTCGTAGCGAAGCCGGTGCTTATGGCCGCGATGTGCGCGGCATGATACGCCAGCACCAATTTGAAAAGGTTGAAATTGTGCAAATCGTCAAGCCTGAGGATTCGGCCCGCGCGCATGAAGAGCTGACCGCGCATGCCGAAAGCATTTTGCAAAAATTGCAGTTGCCTTACCGAAAAATGTTGTTGTGCGCCGGCGATACCGGGTTTTCATCGGCTAAAACCTATGATCTTGAAGTGTGGCTGCCTGGGCAGGATGCTTATCGGGAAATATCGTCCTGCAGTAACTTCAAGGATTTCCAGGCGCGTCGCCTGCAGGCGCGTTGGCGTAATCCCGAAACAGGCAAGCCTGAGTTGGTGCATACCTTGAATGGTTCCGGTTTGGCGGCAGGTCGAACCTTGATAGCGGTCATGGAAAATTACCAGGATGCGGACGGGCGTATCCGGATTCCCGAGGCCTTGCTCCCCTTCATGGGTGGTTTGGAGTTTATTGGGTAATGCTGTTTTCAATAATACAATGGGAGCGCAAGCTTGATGTCTAAGATATTCAAATGTTTAGTTTTATCGTTCATGCTGTCGCTGGGCTTGACGGCCCAGGCCGAAGAGCCGGTTCGGCAAGCGGCTGAACAAGGCGACGCCAAAGCTCAAGCGAGACTGGGGGCTATGTATTTATTGGGCAGCGGTATTGAAAAAGATGAGCAAAAAGCGGCGGAGTGGATGCTGAAAGCGGCCAATCAAGGTTATCTCGAAGCGCAAGTGATCATGGCTGCACTCTATGATCGCGGCTTAGGCGTAAAAAGCGATGTCAAGACGGCAACCCAATGGTACCAGAAAGCCGCTGCACAGGGTCATGCGCCGTCATTGGCTATTTTGGGGAAAAATGATGCGGCTAAGGGTAGCGTGGCGTTTAATTACCAGGCGATGCGCTTAAGTGCCTCCAAACAAATCCCAACCGAATACGCTAAAAGAATATTACTAACGACACCTCTCAAATGACTATAACAACACGTTTCGCCCCGAGCCCAACGGGCTACCTGCATGTCGGCGGTGCGCGCACGGCTTTGTTTTCCTGGCTGTATGCGCGTAAACACGGCGGCAAGTTTATTTTACGGATTGAAGACACCGATCTGGAGCGTTCGACGCAGGAATCCGTCGACGCCATTTTGCAAGGCATGACCTGGCTGGGCCTGGAATATGACGAAGGGCCGTTTTACCAGACGCAACGTTTCGATCGCTATAAAGAAGTGATCCAGCAGTTATTGGCTCAGGGCGACGCCTATTATTGCTATTGCAGTAAGGAAGAGTTGGAGCATTTACGCACGGAACAAATGGCTAACAAGGAAAAGCCGCGTTATAACGGTAAATGCCGAGAGACGGCAGGCTTGGTTGAGGGCAGGGAAGCGGTAATACGCTTTAAAAACCCGGTCGATGGCGTGGTGGCTATCCCTGACTTGGTAAAAGGCGAGATCGTCGTTGCCAATAAAGAGCTGGATGACTTGATTATCGCCAGGGCCGACGGTACGCCGACCTATAATTTAACGGTTGTCGTTGATGATATGGATATGGGCGTTACGCATGTCATCCGCGGAGATGACCATATCAATAACACGCCCAGGCAAATGAATATCCTGAAGGCCCTGGGTGCTGAACTGCCGAAATACGCGCATTTGCCGATGATATTGGGTGCTGATGGCGCGCGTCTGTCGAAACGCCACGGTGCTGTCAGCGTTATGCAGTTCCGCGATGACGGTTATTTGCCGGAAGCATTGCTGAATTACCTGGTGCGCCTGGGCTGGTCACATGGTGACCAGGAGGTTTTTTCGATAGATGAAATGGTCGAGTATTTTGAATTGGATGATGTCAATGTGTCGGCATCGACCTTCAATATGGAAAAACTATTATGGCTAAACCATCAATATATGATGAACAGCGACCCGGCTCATGTTGCGAGGCATCTGAGCTGGCATATCGGACAGCTTGGAATAGACCCCGCTGATGGGCCGGCTTTAATCGATGTCGTCAAGGCGCAAAGAGAGCGCAGCAAAACTCTGGTAGAGATGGCGAGTGCCAGCATTTATTTTTATAAAGAGTTTGATGCGTACGATGAAAAAGCCGCGAAAAAGAATTTTACCGCAGGCTCAGATGAGGTTTTAGCGCGTTTGTACGATGAGTTTACGGCGGTACAGGACTGGCAGGGAGAGGTGCTGCACCAGATCGTCGTGAATCTTGCCGAGATGATGGCGCTTAATCTTGGCAAGGTTGCCCAACCCTTGCGGGTTGCGGTTTGTGGGTCAGCGGTGTCGCCTGCGATTGATGTTACTTTATCATTACTGGGCAAGGATAAAACCTTGTGCAGAATGCAACGGGCGATAAATTATATACGGGGCTTAAATTAGTATTGGACTTGCTTCGTAAATACTGTATAATGCCCGTTCTTTGCTGAGGGGCCATAGCTCAGCTGGGAGAGCGCTTGCATGGCATGCAAGAGGTCAGGAGTTCGATCCTCCTTGGCTCCACCAAAAACAAAGCAACTACGCTAGTCCCCATCGTCTAGCGGCCTAGGACACTGCCCTTTCACGGCGGTAACAGGGGTTCGAACCCCCTTGGGGACGCCATTTTAATGGTATGGGTAATGGAATGAAGTTGCTTTTTATGAAGCAACCTGATTGCAGGTTGAGTTAAACAAGTTTTAGTCCCCATCGTCTAGCGGCCTAGGACACTGCCCTTTCACGGCGGTAACAGGGGTTCGAACCCCCTTGGGGACGCCATTAATAACAAGGTTGCCGACTGGCAACCTTTTTTTATGTCTATCGCTTCGAGGTGTGCTTGTTGCCCTATCTTTAGGCTAGGTCATTATTTTAAGTGTTGCGGGTTAAAAACCTTCAAAATGTGTTAGAATTATTTTCGTCACATAACTGTAACGAATAGTTATATCGGCGATATTATTAAAAAAAACAACTAGAGGATTAGTGAAATATGAAAAAAATCTTGCTTTCTTTATTGATTGCGTCTTCTATGGGCGCTGTTTCATCTCAGGTATGGGCTGAAGCGGATGCTGGTAGAATTGTTTATGCGCCTGTCGAAGCTATTGATATGGTTTCCGGTAAAATTAAAATTGCTATCGATGCAATCAGTAGCGGTTCGGATGGTGAAGCAGTTGCAGTGCTTATTAAGGATGCCCTGGATGCCAGCAAAGAAATCAATGCTAACGATAAAGTAGATATGGCTCGTTCAAGAGCTAATAACAAACTGAAGGCTGCGCGTACGCACGCTAAACAATCAGCTTTGCAAGAAGCTGAGCAAGAGTTAAAAAATGCGCAAAAAAGTTTTCAAGACTTGAAAAACTTATTGTAAAAGTTATGGAACCATATCAAGAGGCTTTCAGGTTTCTTGGTATGGTTTGTTGTCATCCTGTTTAATGGTTTGTCTTTTGCAGATAGCATAAAAAGCAGCGTGTGCTTTTTATGCGTCAGTCCCTGTTGAATCAAAATCATCTCCTGTTGCATCCTCCATATTCGGGTTCTTGTCCAGTATTAATATCCATGACTTCAGTTAATTCAGATAAGCTTTCCAGTGCGCGTTTTGCCGAGGCAACCGATGCTTTTGTCGAGGTGTTTACTGCTTCGGTTGGTTTTGATAAGCGTATGGCGCAGCAGGATATCCAGGGCTCTACTGCTCATGCCGTGATGCTTTGTGCTTGCGGTATTTTGACCGAACAGGAGCGCGATGCAATTGTTGGCGGCTTGGTGCAAATCGGCGAGGAAATCGCTAGCGGGAAATTTGCCTGGTCGATAAAGCAGGAAGATGTGCATATGAATATCGAGGCTCGCTTGACCGATTTGATTGGTGTTGCGGGTAAAAAGCTGCATACGGGGCGTTCACGTAATGACCAGGTGGCAACGGATATTCGTCTTTACCTGCGTAGCGAGATTGTGCAAATCACTGCGCAGATAACGCGTTTGCAAACAGCTATCCTGGATTTGGCGGAGCAAAATGCCGATACCATTATGCCGGGGTTTACGCATTTGCAAGTTGCCCAGCCGATTACCTTTGGGCATCATCTCATGGCTTGGTTTGAGATGTTGGCTCGTGATCGGGAAAGGTTGCGGGATTGCAGCGGGCGCATTAATGTCATGCCGTTGGGTGCGGCGGCATTGGCGGGCACCAGCTATCCAATAGATCGTAATCTTACCGCGGAGTTGCTCGGTTTCAGTGGTCCTTCGGCGAATTCATTGGATTCGGTGAGTGACAGGGATTTTGCCATTGAATTTACTGCTGCGGCCAGCTTGATCATGATGCATTTATCGCGTTTCTCTGAAGAGCTGGTTTTGTGGTCCAGTGCGCAGTTTGATTTTATCGATATGCCCGATGCTTTTTGCACGGGGTCGTCAATTATGCCGCAAAAGAAAAACCCTGATGTGCCGGAGTTGGTGCGCGGTAAATCCGGCAGGGTAACGGGGCATTTGATGTCGTTGCTGATGTTGATGAAAGGCCAGCCGTTGGCTTATAACAAAGATAACCAGGAAGATAAGGAGCCGTTGTTTGATACGGTCGATACCTTGATCAATTGTTTGCGTGCGTATGCGGATATGGTTCCGCATATCCGTGCCAAAAAAGAAAATATGTATGGTTCTGCCAAACGCGGTTTTGCTACGGCGACCGATTTGGCTGACTATCTGGTGCGCAAAGGCATGGCTTTTCGTGATGCTCATGAGGTTGTGGGCTTGGCGGTGCGCTTGGGATTGGCAAGCGGTCGTGATTTGTCGGAGCTTTCATTGGTGGAATTACAGCAGTTTTCGGTTTTAGTGGCTGAGGATGTCTTCGATTACCTGACGTTGGAAGGGTCGGTGGCGGCGCGTAAGCATGTCGGCGGAACGGCGCCCGATACGGTAAGAAGTGCTATTCAGCTTGCTCGTAAGCGTTTGATGTCATAATTCCCCTCGGTAAAAGAATTGGCTGGGAAGATAGATGATGGGAGTGTTCTTCTGTTTGTCCGGCTTGCCTTTTATGTCGCTGGCATAGTGTGCGGCGTATCTTTGTAGTTAGCTTTGGCGACTGGCCTGCTGCTTTTCGATTGAGTAGCGTTGATTCGTAGATTTTTGCGGCATATCGGGTGAACAGGGTCCGTAGCTAAGCAGTACTGAGGCTTTTTGGCGAATTTCCGTACTTGCATGTTAGCGGAATACGTTGTTGCAGGTTTGACGATTTTGTTGTTTCCCTATATCATTACACGGTTATGTTAGATCGATTGCCAGAATATATAGACCCTTTGCACCTGGCGGATAAGCGCGGTGCTTTAAAAGGCCGGATACCCCTGAAGAGCCTGGATCGTTTGGCAGATAGTTTGCACAGCGATGAAGGTACGGTTGCCGTCGAGCTTTTTTTTGGGCGAGAAGGCAGGCTGGCGGTAATTGAAGGGCAAATAGAGACTGTCCTGGTGCTTAAATGCCAAAATTGTTTGGGGGCTGTCGAATGGCCTGTGCGCAGTTCTATTAAACTGGCTATTGTGACGTCAATAGATCAAGCAAATAAACTACCGGAAGATTATGAACCTCTATTGGTTGATGAGGGTAATATTCTTCTTAAAGACATTATTGAAGATGAACTGCTGCTTATATTGCCCGCATTTCCAAAGCACCAGGACCGTTGTTTTGTTTCAAATCTGAACCCTGGCAAAGCAGATTCATTATTGGATAGCGACTCGTCACTTCCTAAAAACCCTTTTTCCATCTTAGCCAATCTAAAAAATACTGGAGATTTATAATGGCCGTACAGAAAAGTAAAGTCACACGTTCAAGACGCGGTCAGCGTCGTTCACACGATGCTTTAACCAGCAGAGCATTATCCCAAGACCCGATAACCGGTGAAACGCATTTGCGCCATCATGTAACGCCGGATGGTTATTTCAAAGGTCGCCAAATCACAGGTGCAGTCGAAGAGGATTAAAACCCTTCTCGTTACTGATATTAGGCGATATCCAAGAATGAATATGTCCGACGCTTACGACTGCAGGGACGCAGGAGCTAGAGTAATGCAGGAGCAATTACCGAGATTTTTGTTTGTTTCAATAGTGCAAGGATGCGTGCCCCAAAGCTTATAAAGAGCGGTTGCGCAGGCGTGGAAATGGTGCATGGCTGGCTATGTAGCGCATTACAGCGCATGGGTAAGTGACGGGAAGGCAGGATGCCGTAAGCGAAATGGACAAAAAGACCGGCAAGTATAGGTGTAGTCTTCATAGGAAATCGCCGCATGTCGAATCACCTCGGGTTCGATTTTTTAAAATAACGGCGGAGTCACCAGGCAGCGTGAGTTTAACAATTTCGATTGATGCAATGGGCGGAGATTATGGTCCTGATGTGACTATACCCGCATCGTTAGATTGCTTAAAAAACAACCCGGAACTAGAGTTGATTTTAGTGGGCGACGAGGCCGTGCTCAGGCGCCGTTTGGCTGAAGCGTTGGTCTGCTATCAGGGCCGGCTTTCTATTCAGCACGCCTCTCAGTGTGTCGGCATGGATGAGTCTCCGTCCAAGGCCTTAAAAAACAAAAAAGACTCTTCAATGCGGGTGGCGATTAACCTGGTTTGTGAGGGGCGGGCCGATGCCTGCGTCAGCGCCGGTAATACCGGAGCCTTGATGGCGATCGCCCGTTTTGTCTTGAAGATGATTCCCGGTATTGACCGTCCTGCTATTATTTCTACATTGCCGTCGATTTATGGTCATACGCATGCGCTGGACCTCGGTGCAAATGTGGATTGTCGGGCGGAGCATCTTTTCCAATTTGCGGTCATGGGCGCTGAATTGGTTAAGGCTGTCGAGAATATAGAAAATCCCAAAGTGGGCTTGTTAAATATCGGCGAAGAAGATGTGAAAGGTAATGAGCAGGTTAAATCCGCTGCGAAATTGCTAGAAAATTCGACATTAAATTATATCGGTTATGTGGAAGGGGATTCGTTAACCGCTGGAAATGTCAAGGTTGATTTAATTGTTGCCGATGGGTTCGTCGGGAATGTTGCGCTTAAATCAATTGAAGGTGCGGCAAAAATGATAGGAACCGGGTTAAAAGAGGCTTTCGGCAAAAATATCCTGACCCGCTTGGCAGGATTAATTGCGTATCCGGTGCTTAGGTCATTTAAAAATCGTATTGATCCCAGGCATTATAATGGTGCAAGTTTTCTGGGGTTGCGCGGACTGGTGATCAAAAGCCACGGCGGAGCGGATGTGCTGGCTTTTACAACGGCGATCCAGCTTGCTGCTTGTGAAGCCAAGCAAGATGTGATCAGAAAGATAAGCGAGCAAGTTGAAAAAACCTTGGCTCTGAGAGAAAGTGCATGACTCGTTATTCAAGAATCATCGGTACGGGCGGCTATCTGCCGGAAGAAGTTCGCACGAATGAACATATATCGCACACGGTTGACACTTCTGACAGCTGGATATTTGAGCGCACCGGCATTAAAAGCCGGCGCATTGCGGGTGCCCATGAAACCGCGTCAAGCATGGCCGAGATCGCTGCAAGGCAGGCTATAGCAGTCAGCGGATGCGATCCTGAAGAAATTGATATTATTATTGTCGCCACAGGTACGCCTGATCGTGTTTACCCAAGCACCGGTTGCCTGTTGCAGCAGCGGCTGGGTATTAAAAACTGTGTGGCGTTTGATGTGCAGGCGGCATGCTCAGGATCGATATTTGCTTTAAGCATTGCCGATCAATATATTAAATCGGGTGCGGCAAAAAAAGTGTTGATTGTCGGCTCTGAAATCTGTTCGCGTATCGTTGACTGGACCGATCGCAGTACCTGTATTTTATTCGGTGATGGCGCGGGCGCGGTATTGCTCGCCGTTTCAGAAGAGACGGGCATCCTGTCTACGCATATTCATTCCGATGGTGAGTATGAGGATTTGTTGTATTGCCCAAACCCGCAGGCAGCTGCCGGCGCGGATGAGCAGCAAGCGGGTTATATCAATATGCGCGGTAACGAAGTGTTTAAAGTCGCCGTAAACACGTTGGGGCGCATCGTTGAAGAAACGCTGGATGCCAACAGCATGGATAGATCGGAAATAGATTGGCTGGTGCCTCATCAGGCTAATATACGGATTATCGCGGCAACGG
The DNA here is from genome assembly GCA_004299465.1 of Methylovulum sp. Classification (GTDB taxonomy): domain Bacteria; phylum Pseudomonadota; class Gammaproteobacteria; order Methylococcales; family Methylomonadaceae; genus Methylovulum. The sequence goes on from SCST01000680.1 coordinate 11,815, forward strand.
CAAAAAAATTGAAAATGTCGATGGATCAGGTTGTTGTCACGCTTGAAACCCAGGGCAATACGTCATCGGCCTCGGTACTGCTCGCCTTTAATGAAGCAGTGCGCGATGGGCGTATCCAGCGCGGGCAAGTGGTTTTGCTCGAGGCTTTTGGAGCAGGATTCACCTGGGGTTCTGCGTTAATTAAATACTAAATCGATCGTTGTGTGATGAGTAGGCAGTCTTATAATTTAGCTTTTGTTTTTCCTGGGCAGGGTTCTCAGTCCGTCGGTATGTTAACCGGGTTGGCTGATTGCTATCCTGAAGTAAAACATACATTTGAGCGGGCATCCGATACGCTGGGCATCGATTTATGGTCTATAGCGGCTGAAGATACACACAACCAGCTCGATCAGACGCATAATACACAACCTGTCATGCTGGCTGCCGGTGTTGCCGTGTGGAATGTGTGGTGTAAGCTAAGCAGTGTGCGTCCTGCCTGGATGGCCGGTCATAGCCTGGGTGAATATACCGCCCTGGTTTGTTCGGAAGCGATGTCGTTTGAAGACGGCATAAGACTGGTGGCGGCAAGAGGGCGCTTGATGCAGGAAGCCGTACCGGAAGGCGTGGGCGCAATGGCGGCTATTCTGGGGCTTGATGACCACCTGGTCGTTAATGTCTGTGCCGAAGTCGCCGGTTCCGAGGTTGTTTCGGCGGTTAACTTTAATACGCCGGGGCAGGTGGTGATTGCCGGTAATGCGGCTGCCGTTGAGCGGGCGATGGTTGCGGCAAAAAAAATCGGCGCTAAACGTGCAATGCCGATACCTGTCAGCGTGCCTTCTCATTGTGCATTAATGCAGCCTGCGGCGGAAAAACTGGCAGAATATTTGCTGAACACGCACATTGATACGCCGAAAATGACGCTTATTCATAATGTCGATGTCGCTTCTCACAGCGCGCCCGATGTCATCAAAAATGCATTGAAAGAACAGTTGTATAAGCCTGTGCGATGGGTTGATACCATCAGGTTTATGCATGACCAGGGGGTTACCTGCTTTGTTGAATGCGGGCCCGGCAAGATTTTGCTTGGACTTAATAAGCGTATCGCCAAAGACTCAGAACACTTGGCTCTTTATGATCCTGAAACATTAGACAAACTATTGGGGCACTTCAATGGCTAGACAAATCGCGTTGGTAACAGGCGCCAGTCGGGGTATCGGTAAGGCAATTGCCGAACGATTGGCGGATGATGGTTTTTTTGTCGTAGGTACGGCAACAACGGATGGCGGTGCCGATGCCATTTCTGCCTATCTGGGTGAAAATGGCAAGGGCATCAGGCTGGATGTGGCGAATGCCGAATCTGTCGACGCCGTCATGAAAATGGTTAATGATGAATTGGGTGCGCCGACGGTGTTGGTCAATAACGCCGGCATTACCCGCGATAATTTGTTGATGCGTATGAAAGACGAAGAATGGGATGATATTATCAATACTAACCTGACTTCGGTTTTTCGCATGAGTAAAGCGGTGCTACGCGGCATGATGAAAGCGAAGACAGGCCGTATCATTAATATTTCGTCGGTGGTTGGCGCTACCGGTAATGCCGGGCAGGCCAATTATGCCGCGGCAAAAGCCGGTATGATTGGTTTTACCAAGTCGATGGCGAAAGAGGTGGGGTCACGCAATATTACCATCAATACGGTTGCCCCCGGTTTTATTGATACGGATATGACCAAAGAGTTGAGCGATGATATTAAAAACGGCTTATTGACAGCCATTCCGCTCTCCAGGCTAGGTTCCGCGAAAGAGGTGGCTCATGCTGTTGCCTTTTTAGCATCCGAGGGGGCGGCTTATATTACTGGAGAAACTCTCCATGTAAACGGTGGTATGTTTATGCCTTAACGGGCAGTTTTTGGAAGCAAACTGAATAGAGTGGTTAAATCGGGATCTGCGACCGCTGATGATGCAGAGTTAAGGTGATCTTGTGCTTGCCTTGCACTTTAAGCCTTAATATTGTGACATTGTTGTGATATAAAGTATAATTCACCGCCGTCTGGAATTGCCGGAGACGGGATTTCTAGTAAAACTATAACGATACTTTTGTAAGTTGGACACAAAAAACTTACATTGTTTGAGGAAAATAATTATGAGTAACATTGAAGAACGAGTAAAAAAGATTGTTGCAGAGCAACTGGGTGTTAAGGAAGATATCGCTACAGATGCTTCTTTTGTAGATGATCTTGGCGCTGATTCTCTGGATACAGTTGAACTCGTGATGGCTCTTGAAGAAGAATTCGAATGTGAAATTCCAGACGAAGATGCTGAAAAAATCACAACTGTTCAGCAAGCTATTGATTACGTAGAAAAAAATATTTAACATCTCGTTTAGTGGATGAACATTCATCATCCACTATAACTTCACCATCAATCCTGCCTCCATTTTTTTACGGTACATTAAATTGAGCAAACGTCGAGTTGTAATAACTGGATTAGGTGCTGTTACGCCCTTAGCTAATACGGTTTCAGAAACCTGGGATGGTATTATTAATGGCAAAAGCGGTATAAGTTCAATCGATTCATTTAATATTTCGCCTTTTGCGACTACCTTTGGTGGCGTCATCAGGAATTTTGACGTTACTCGCTATATTGCCGACAAAGATGCCAGGCGCATGGATGGTTTTATTCATTATGGCATTGCAGCAGGTAGCCAGGCTTTTGAAGATTCCGGGATTGAAGTGACTGATGCCAATGCCGGGCGTATAGGCGTTGCCATCGGTTCGGGAATAGGCGGCATTACCGGCATTGAAGAATGTTATGCGGTCTACGAGAAAAGCGGGCCGCGCCGTATATCGCCGTTTTTTGTGCCCGGTAATATTATCAATATGATTTCGGGCAATTTATCGATTAAATATGGATTGAAAGGCCCCAATTACGCCATTGTTACCGCTTGCGCTACGGGTACGCATAATATTGGCGATGCCGCACGCTTGATTATGCACGGCGATGCCGATGCCATGGTTGCCGGTGGCGCAGAGCGCTGCACGACATCGCCGACGGCTATGGGTGGTTTTGCATCGGCCAAGGCCTTGTCGCGCCGCAATGACGATCCGCAGGGGGCAAGCAGACCCTGGGACAGGGACAGGGATGGTTTTGTGTTAAGCGATGGAGCCGGCGTAGTGGTGCTTGAAGAGCTCGAACATGCAAAAGCGCGCGGGGCAAAAATTTACGCGGAATTGGTGGGTTTTGGTATGAGCGGCGACGCCTACCATATTACCACGCCGTCGGAAGGCGGCGAGGGCGCGGCGCGCTGTATGCAGAATGCGCTGAGGGATGCCGGTTTAAACGCCGATGACGTCGATTATATCAATGCCCACGGTACTTCAACGCCGGCCGGCGACTTAGGTGAAACCCACGCAATGAAGACGGCATTGGGCGACCATGCCTACAAGCTTGCCGTTAGCTCAACCAAGTCCATGATAGGTCATTTATTGGGTGCGGCAGGCGGTATCGAAGCTGTATTGACCGCATTAAGCATCAAAAACCAGATTGCACCGCCGACGATAAACCTCGATAACCAGGATCCCGAATGCGATCTTGATTATGTGCCCAATACCGCCAGGGATATGAAAATCAATGTCGCCATGTCGAATTCGTTCGGTTTCGGCGGTACGAACGGTTCCTTGGTATTTAAACGCTACGAGTAGAGTTTTACCCGTTCTCTACGGCTAATGTTTCTCGTCAATGGTGAAAGCAAGGCGCATATTGAGATAAGCGACCGTGGTTTTCAATACGGCGACGGACTGTTTGAAACCATTGAAGTTGCCGGCGGGCAGCCTATTTTTCTCGACCGGCATCTTAGCCGCTTACAGATAGGCTGCAACAGCTTGTACATTCCTGTCCCAGACCTTCACGCGCTGGCCTTAGAGGCCAAAACATTTTGCAAGCAGTCATGTTCTAACAGCAGGGCTGTCCTCAAACTGATCATTACCCGAGGTTCGGGGGGGCGGGGTTACCGGCAACCCGAGCCGGTCCAGCCTACCCGCGTCTTCAGCTTGCATTCTTTTCCTGATTACCCGTCCATTTACCAGGCAGCGGGCATAAATGCCCGTTTTTGCAGCACGCGTCTGGGATTAAATCCGGCGCTGGCCGGTATCAAGCACCTGAACCGTCTTGAGCAGGTGCTGGCCAGGGCGGAGTGGAGTGACGCGGCTATCCAGGAAGGCATCATGCTC
>SCST01000681.1 GCA_004299465.1 Methylovulum sp.
GCCGTATATCGTATCGCCGGGCGACGAATTTACCGTCAGCGTTGCCGTCGCCAATAATGTCCAAGGTTCCGGCGATAAAGCACCGGTGCAGGTCAGCTTGACGGTGCCGCCGCAGTTGATTATTAAAGAGAACGATAAAAAATCCGTAGTCATCGCCGAAGGCCACGAAGGCGTTGCGACGTTTAAACTGCAAGCTGTTACAGGCGCTGCCGTTGTCCTCGGCAATGCGACGCTTAACTTTACCGCCGAGGCGGGCGGACAAACGACAAGCCTACACAGCGAAATGAGCATACGCCCCGCCACGCCTAAAATCGCCGATTTACGTTTCGGCAGTTTCAAAGCCGGACAAGACGTCGCTATCGAACGCGAGCTTTATGCCCAGCAGCGTAAAGTCAGCGCCGGCATCTCGCCGCTGCCGCTGGTCTCCGTATCGGGATTAACCAGCTACCTGGATAATTTTGAGCATAATTGCACCGAGCAATTGCTCAGCAAAGCCGTGCCCATGCTGGTATTGGGCAAGCATCCCGAGTTTGCCGAAGCCGGCACGGTCAACACCTCTGAAGCCGATTTTTTAAGGATTATCTCGGTATTGCGCACGCGGCAAAACGCCGAGGGCGGTTTCGGTTTATGGAATGCATCGCCGGAAGCCCATGAGTTTGTCTCCGTCTACGCGGTCCATTTACTGATGGAAGCGCGCGCCGTCGGCATTGCCGTGCCGGACGATATGCTGCAGCGGGCGCAGGCCTATCTGCAAAATCTGGCAGGAAGCCCCGCCAATGAATTAAGCGCTGTGCGAAACCGGGCTTATGCCGCGTATTTATTAACCCGTCAAGGCATAGTCACGACATCCATGCTGTCTGCTTTGCGTGAGAACCTGCGCGTCAATTTTAAAGAGGACGTCTGGCGTAATGATCTGGTTGCCGTCTATTTAGCCGCCAGTTACCAGTTACTGCAACAGCAGGCGCTGGCGGATAATTTGATCGCCATGCCGATCAAACTGCTCGGTCTAGCGACGGCGGATTACAGCTACCAGGATTATTATGACCCGCTGATCCACGATGCGCAGACTTTGACTATTCTGGCGAAACATTTCCCGGCCAGGTTGCAAGCCATGCCGCCGGTAATCTTCCAAACCATCGCCAGAAATTTGACGGAAAAGCGCTACAACACGCTGTCATCCGGCTATCTGCTGTTGGCTTACAGCGCCTATATCGATGCGGTGCCGCCCGAAGCCGTCGCGCAAATGGCGATCACAGCGATTGACCAGGCAGCGAAGCAGCAGGCGTTGCCGTTGCCATCAGGGTTTGCGCCGCGCGTCAGTTTTCCTGAAACGACAAAAACATTACGTTTTTCAGGGCCTGGTTCGCTGCCGCTTTATTATGCTGTCTCGGAATCCGGTTACGACCAGAAAGTAAACACTGCTGAAGAACACAATGGCCTGGAAATTATGCGCACCTTTTTAAATGCAAAAGGTGAGGCCATTGATAAAGCGGCGTTAGGCGAGGAAATCACCGTGCAGCTTAGAATCCGCGCGATAGACCGCGACTGGCTCAATAATATAGCGATACAGGATTTATTGCCCGCCGGTTTTGAAGCGCTTATCCAAAATCCTGTTGCCGATAAATCCGGCTCGGAATCCGGTGAAGAACCCGACAATTCGCCGTCATGGAAAGACCGGCTTTCGACAGGCGGCAACTGGACGCCGCAATACGCCGATATTCGCGAAGACCGCGTGCTGTTATACGGCAGCATCACTAATGAACTCGCCGAATACCGGTACACGCTTAAAGCCACCAGCACCGGTATTTTCAACGTGCCGCCTGTTTATGCAGCAGCTATGTATGAGCCGACAGTACGGGCGCGTTCCGGTGCGGGAAAAATCCGCGTGGATGACCTGGAAAGTAAATTGATTACACCCAAGTAAGGTAACTCGCAATAAATAAAATACACGATTGCATGTAGGGGCTATGTCGCTAAATTAGCTTCTGTATCTATATATAACTATTTTGTAACTATTCAGCGTACTTATCATTGATATTTCAATAGGTTATTAAGGCACTCATTAATGTCAAAAAACATAACCATATAAAAATATTGAATAATTTTTTTAGGCCTAAATAAAATA
>SCST01000083.1 GCA_004299465.1 Methylovulum sp.
CAGTCCGGGTAGGGACAACTGCGGCCTGATGTTGTGGGGATAGGGACAGAATAACCATCAATTTATTTATGCACCAACGCTCATTGGAATTGTCACCTTATTCAATAACCGCCTGCGCCTGGACATCCGCATGATAAGACGACCGGACCATAGGCGCGCTGGCGACCTGTTTAAAGCCCAAGGCCTTGGCATGCGCGCCGTAGTCGTCAAATTCCGCCGGCGTGATATAGCGGGTCACCGGCAAATGCGCTTTGCTCGGCTGCAGGTATTGGCCCAAGGTCAGCATCGAGCAGCCGTGCGCCAATAAATCCTTCATGACTTGATGGACTTCTTCCGCTTGTTCGCCTATGCCCAGCATTAACCCCGATTTCGTAGGAATAGCCGGTTGCGCCTGGTGGAAACGCTGTAATAAATTCAGCGAGCCTTGATAATTGGAACCGGGACGCGCCTGTTTATAAAGCCTCGGCACCGTTTCCAGGTTATGGTTGAACACATCGCAGGGCTGGCCGGCGAGAATGGCGACGGCTTTATCGAGGCGGCCGCGGAAGTCGGGCACCAGGATTTCTGTTTTCGTCGCCGGCGTCAGTTCACGGATGTTTTTAATGCATTCGGCAAAATGCCCGGCACCGCCATCGCGTAAATCATCACGGTCTACCGAGGTGATAACGACGTATTTTAATGCCATCGCCTTGATCGCTTCGGCCAGATGTCTCGGTTCATCGCTGTCCAGCGGCAGCGGCTTGCCGTGCGCGACATCGCAGAACGGGCAGCGGCGCGTGCATAAGTCGCCCATGATCATGAAGGTCGCCGTGCCGTGCCGGAAACATTCGCCGAGGTTCGGGCAGGCGGCTTCTTCGCAGACCGTGTGCAGTCGATGCTCGCGTAATAATTGCTTGGTGCGCGTAATTTCATCGCTCGCCGAGAGTTTTACGCGTATCCAGTCCGGCTTGCGTAGCGTTATGTCGGGCTGCTCGACTTTTATCGGGATACGCGCCAGTTTCTCGGCGCTGCGTTGGTGGGATTCCGGTGTGGAACGGGAAGGCGCTTGGTAAGTCATGTGTGTAATGCCGTAGTGATTGCGTGGACAACGAGGCTGGCGAGTTCAGACGTGCTGGCCGTCACGCCCAGATCCGCCAGTTGGGTCACTTCAAGGCCTGGATAACCGCAGGGATTAATCTGCGTAAACGGCTGTAAATCCATCCGGTTATTAAGGCTCAGGCCGTGATAGCTGCAGTTTTTTTTAATCCTGAGACCAATTGAGCCGATTTTTTTACCATCAACATAAACCCCCGGCGCATCGGCTCTGGAAACGGCCATTATGCCATACCGGGACAAGGCGCTGATCATCGCCTGCTCTAAAATCGTCACCAATTGCCGTATATTGATGTTTAAACGTTTAATATCCAGCAAGGTATAGACCACCAACTGTCCGGGACCGTGATAAGTGACCTGCCCGCCCCGGTCGGTATTAATGACCGGGATGGCCGAAGCATTCAGGAGATGTTCGCGCTTAGCGTTCAAACCCAGCGTGTAAACGGGGTCGTGCTCAACGATCCAGATTTCATCGGCGGTGTCGGGATTACGCTGTTGCGTGAAATCCTGCATATCGTACCAGGTTGTTTGATAATCCCGGTTACCCAGTTCACGGATGTGGATAGGCAGGGGATGGCGGCGATGAAGTGGTTCTGGCGTTGGATAAGGATATTGCACTATTGATGCGTGTTGGCTAGCCGTTAAGTGGTAACTTCTCATCAAGCTTTGTTCAGCTTCGCTAAATTCTGCGAATTATAAAAGTTACAGTTCAGGTGCTGGATAATACACCGTCATCCAGAAATAACCCACCAATGGACACCACTCCCTTTCAAACCTATACTTCATACGCACAAAGATTTACTCACTGTTTATGCGGTTAAGCTAAACCGTTTAGATATATACTTCATACGGTCATGTTTATGGCTTCTACATAAAAACCAAAAACTTGACCGTTCAGAGTATAGCATTCCGTTTCATTCTCGATAATCGAACTTAACTAAGGGGATTAAATAATGAAAACATTCACCGGCACCACAAGCGGTAATAGGCGTGTTCATTTTTTTCCGATAAACCTGGGTTTCAGCCTAATGATAGCCCTCTTCGACAGTGCTATCGTCCAGGCAGCGCCGCCTTCAATTACTCAAATTAACCCGATCAATACACCGCAAGCCCAGACTGCCGCCCCTCAATCATCAGCCCCTGCCGATGTCGATGAGCGCAACGCCAACTTGGCGGAAAAATTATCACAATTGCTTAACCACGATGCCGGCGGCACGAATGTTTTAAAGCAGTTATCACCGAGACAACGAAAAGCAGCCTCTAATTTAATGCAGCAATCCGGTAGCGACCTGCGCCTTAGAGTGCGCACCGGCGTGGGTACGGTCCGTTACTTGAAAGTTGCCGATGCCAATAAAAAGCTGAAACGGGCGGCAACAAAGATGGCGCCCGGAAGTGACAACGCAAAACTGACGGCCCAGGAATTTTTAGAAGAGAATCGCGAGCTTTTAAACATAACTGAACCTTCGGAAGAGTTTGTCCTGGTTCGTCATCAAAACGATAAACTGGGCCATACCCATCTTCGTTACCAGCAAAAATACAAAAATATCCCGGTTTGGCCTTCTGATGCCGCGGTACACCTTGACCCTCAAGGCGATGTCGAATTATTCGAAGGTGCTTATATTCCCACCCCCAGCCGCATCGTTCTCGATCCTCAAATCACGCCGGAAGACGCGCAGGCCAAGGCAAGAAATGCCGTGCCGGGAGCGGAGTCGGCCGAGGTCAGCGAGCCTGAGCTCATTCTTTATGCGCTGGATGACAAGCCGGTTCGATTGGCGTGGAAAATGGATGTCAACCTGTCGATGAGCGCGCGTTGGCTGGTCGCCGTCGACGCGATTGACGGTTCGGTATTGACCGCGTTCAACCAGGTCATGGATGCCAATATCAAGGGTTCGGGCACCGATTTAATGGGCGTTAAACGAACCTTGAATGTCTGGAATGAAAACAATACGAATTACATGATCGACACCAGCAAGAAAATGTACGACACGACGTCGGACCCACCCGACCTGGATTCGACGAAAGGCGCCATCGTGATTATGGATGCAAACCACAAAGAGCTGGATGCCCAGGGTTCCATCACGCTCAGCCATGTGACGTCCAACAACGCCAATTCCTGGAGTTTACGCGATGCCGTCAGCGCATCTTTCGGTCTTTCGAAAACCTATGATTATTATTTGAGCCAACATCAGCGCGACTCCCTCGACGGCAATGGCGGCACGGTATTCGGGGTGGTCCGTTACGCCCAGGGTCTTCAAAATGCTTTTTGGAACGGCAGCTTCATGGCTTTTGGCGATGCGCAACCTTACGCCGGCGCTTTTGATGTCGTCGGCCACGAATTGACGCACGGGGTGACGGAAAAAACAGCCGGTTTAATCTACCAAAACCAGTCCGGCGCGTTAAATGAAGCGATCTCCGATATATTCGGGCAATCGGTGGAAAATTTTAGCGGCACAGCAAAAAACTGGACGATGGGCGAGGCCTTAGGCGCTCCGCTGCGCGATATGCAAAATCCTTCCTCGTTAAAAATCATTCCAGACGCCGCATACACTTATCCTTCCAAGATGAGTGAGTTTTACGTCCCGGAGTCCGCTTTGTTAAGCCGGCTCAAAAACGGCGATAACGGCGGCGTTCATATCAACAGCAGCATCATCAATCACGCCTTTTATTATCTTGTCGAGGGCTTGACCGGTGCCATCGGCGCAAAAGACGCCGAAAAAATCTTTTACCGCGCATTAACAACGCATCTGTTGTCCAACTCCCAATTTGTTGATGCCCGCCTGGCTTGCGTCCAATCGGCGGAGGAAATATTCGGCGCGGATTCAACCCAGGCAAAAATGACCGCAAAAGCGTTTGATGCCGTTGAAATCATCGAAGACTCCGGCACGCCCACCGACCCGAATAAACGTCCCCCGGTTAACGGCACCGACGCGTCATTATTTGTTTATTTCAACAGCGGTTTTTATTTCCTTGGCCGGCGTGAAGACAACGATCCTAAATTCGGCGTTCAACTGAGCAATATTCCTATTTCACCGAAACGCCCGGTAGTGTCCGGGGACGGCAGTCGGGCCGTGTTTGTCAGTGCCGATAATGATATTTGCGGGGTTGCCACCGACGGCAGCGAAGCCGCGCAATGTCTCGGATTCAGCGGCTCTGTTTATTCCATAGCGATGACCCCGGATGCCAACCGCTGGGCTTTTGTGTTGTTGAACAACCTTGGATTTGCGACCAATCAAATTTTAATCATCGATATAAAAGCCAAGACGCAAAAAATTTATGACCTGGTCGCACCGGTCAATGACGGCGCGGGCAGTTACCCGATCGCGTATGCCGACTCCATGGATTTCAGCTCGGATGGCCGGGCCCTGGTTTACGATGCCTTGACCAATGTCACGCAACCGGGCGGCAGCGTCAATCAATTGTGGAGTATTTATGCGCTGGATATAGATAATGAAGTTTATACCAGCCTGTTAGCCCCGATAGAGGGCGTAGCCATTGGCAATCCGGTC
>SCST01000682.1 GCA_004299465.1 Methylovulum sp.
GCCCGGATCCAGCGCATGTTCGGCATCGACAAATGCCGCTGTGCCGCCCAACTTTTGTATTTCGGCAATCACTTGCAAGGTCAGCGTAGTCTTGCCGGATGATTCGGGTCCGTAGATTTCGACAACACGGCCGCGCGGCAAACCACCGCAGCCCAATGCAATATCCAGTCCTAACGAGCCCGTAGACACCACATCGATGTCACGGGATGCAGCGACATCACCCATACGCATGACCGAACCCTTGCCAAACTGCTTTTCTATCTGCATCAGCGCCGCGCCGAGTGCTTTCTTCTTGTTCTCGTCCATTGTTAATGCCTCTGTATGTGCGTTATGCCCGCCAAATACGGGGGTATGTGGGTTGTACGCGTAGAAAGAAATATCGCAAAATCAAAGCCCTTTATTATTACACAGGCGCATGGCTTCGGGTAGTGTTGTTTGCGGCAAAAGCAAGCCGAAACACTCATATCGCCCGTCAGGCTGGCTGTTGTTTTAGTCTTTACATCAGCAGTTAATCGAGGTACGTTTACAATTTGACAGCGTTGAATGTAAATGAAAACGGAAAATAATGGCGGATAAACAAATCGGTATCATCGGCGAAGTATTGTTTGACGCGTTCCCTGACGGCAAGCAAATTCTGGGTGGCGCACCTTTCAATGTGGCTTGGCATCTTCAGGCTTTTGGCCGGCATCCTTGCTTTATCAGCCGGGTCGGTGATGATGCGAGGGGTGCTAGCATACGATCTGCGATGCTGGACTGGGGCATGGATACCGGCCTTCTGCAAACCGATGCGGAGCATCCTACCGGCACGGTTAAAATCTCCATCAACAACGGTGAGCCTGACTATGACATTCTTGATAACCAAGCCTATGATTTTATTACTTCGACTCAACTTGATGCGCGCGAACACTACGACATTATTTATCACGGCACATTGGCACTGCGCCATGTCGTATCCGAACAGGCATTGCATGATTTAAAAACTCGCCATACAGGGATAGTGTTTCTGGATGTCAACTTAAGAAAACCCTGGTGGCAAGCAAGACAAGTCAGTGCATGGCTGGCTGATGCTGATATGGTTAAGCTTAATCATGACGAACTCATGCTGTTGACATGCCGGCAAGGCCATATTAAAGACTTGATGCGGTCATTTTTAGCAGAGCACTGCCTGCAGTTGCTCATCGTAACCCGTGGCAGCCAGGGCGCTATCAGCTTGACCGATAAAGGCGAGTTTGTCGAAATCACGCCGATCGAACATTTAACAATAGTCGATACCGTAGGGGCCGGAGACGCATTTGCAGCCGTTTTTCTGCAAGGACTGTTATCCGGCTGGCCGTTGCCGTTAACCATGAGCAGAGCGCAGGATTTTGCTTCGGCACTGGTTACCCGAAGAGGTGCAACTGTCAGCGATTTAAATTTTTACCATCCCTTCATTGTGGCCTGGAGTACCGATAGTTAACCCCTCCTACTACGCATTGCTTACCTCCGTCCCCGGGGAAAAACACCGGCTTATGCGGCCAAAACAGCCCCTCTTTAACTAACACGCTTATTCATGAGAAAAAATAAAACCTAACGTCATTAATGGTTATTACTACTGAAAAGCGACTTATAGCAGGGGTTATTATTTTAAAACTAACAGATAAAATGATGATAAATACTTGACCTAACGCCTTTTGTCATGATAAAAATAGCGCCGTTGTTAGCTTCACCAGACAACCAACTCGCAAATTTTTATTTTTGAGTTGCCCCTTAGAGGAAAGGGGAGTCACAACAATATTAATAACTTTAGAGAGGATTTAAAAATGACTGACGTACAAGAAAAAGATAACTTATGGCTTATCGTTGGCGGCTGTATTATTGCGATGATTGCTATCGTGATATTCCTGAGAGGCGAAAAATCTGAGCACTTAAAAAGCGGTGCTGTTGCACAATTGCAAGCAGAAACTTTTGCTAACTTAGAAAAAAGAAAAACCAGCAATAACGCTACTGAAGATCAAAAAGCAGGAAAATAAAAAAGCATCCCTCCGATGAAAACCCATCGGAGGGACTTTTTGCGCCGATAGGCATTAATGAGGCGACTTAGCTTAACCGTTTGATTCATTATCAAACAAAGCGTTT
>SCST01000683.1 GCA_004299465.1 Methylovulum sp.
GTGCTGTTCATCGCCGATAGAGGGGAGCTGGCTTATTTTTCCAGCAAATCGATTTTGCCTTCTTTCCCGTTCCACTCGTCAGCATCGGGCAAGGCGGCCTGTACTTCGGTGATGGATGGCCATTGCTTGGCTAATTCGGCATTTAACTGGATGAATATTTCTTGTCCTTCAGGCAGTTCATCTTCAGCAAAAATGGCATTGGCAGGGCATTCAGGCTCACATAATGTACAGTCAATGCATTCGTCCGGGTCGATGACCAGAAAGTTGGGGCCTTCATGAAAACAATCTACCGGGCAGACATCTACACAGTCAGTAAATTTACATTTAATACAATTTTCAGTGACTACAAAAGTCATAATTATTACCTGAATAGTTTAAGGGATAGATGTTAATCGGGCGGCTATCTTAGCAGAAAGCGGGGTTGTAGAACACCCGGTTGCGTATCAAATTGTAAAAGTTTCAAAGCGCGAATCTTATCTGCGCAACGTTTAATAGCGACAAGAACGAATTGCCGACGGTGCCGGCTTTTTTTTCCCTGATAATTTTTAACGCGAGCTTTGCTTCATTTTTAAGCTGGGTATCCGCATAGGTTTGCTCAGGCCTCACAGGTGCGGCACCGGCCCGTTCGAAATGAATTTCGGCTTCTTTTAATTTATTAGTGGCTAACAGGAATTCAGCGTAAAAATAATTGCTGTCGATACCGTTAGGACTGATCTTGAGCGCAGTTTGAAAGAGTTTTTCGGCTTCCATGTTGTCGCCGAATGCAATAGGCCATGCCGGGACTCTATGGTACAGGGTTCCTAAGACCACATAAGCCGAGCCGCCCATTGTGTTTGGATTAATCGTGATTACTTGGGTCAGTAATTCACGAACATCATAAATCGCGGCAAGCGCTGAAACAGGGTCTTGATGGTCGGCGTAGCTTGCCTTGACGACGGCGTGCCAAAACAATGCCCCGGTATCCTGGGGATATTGCCGGGACAGCGTCAGCGTTTTATCAAGCAGCCTGACGTACGCAGGGCCTTGCTGTTGCTTGGGCATGCCGTAATAAATACTTGCCCATTCAGTTTCAATGCGGTTCAGGGCATCCTGCGGCTCATCTGTAAGACACGGCATGGACAGCAGTAATAAAACAACAAAGAATATCTTTTTCATAGGCTTAAATATCATATTAATGAATCGGTCAGCGCTCTCGCCATTGGGAGTAAGGGTGGACGGCAAGATTATTGTTGTAATAACGGACATCATCGGTGACTTCAGCGCCTAACCAGAGCGGTTTTGCGAAATCCTTGCCTATTTCCGTCAGTTCAATCTCGGCGATACATAAGCCTTTATTGTCGCCGTCAAATTCATCTATTTCCCAGACATTGCCGTCATCGACAACAAAATGGCGGGTTTTTTCTATCAACGGTTTTTTGCATAGATTATTGAGTATTTCGTCAGCATCAGCCAGGGGGATTTCATATTCATATTCATGCCGGTGCGTGCCGATTGTGGCGCTTTTTATATTCAGCCATGCCAGGTCATCGCTGGTCCTGATCCTGATCGAACTTGTTGCGAGCGAGCTCAGGTAGCCTTGCCGGTACTGGACTGAATGATTAATGTGCTTGCGCCACTCGTCGTTGGCAAGTAAAAATTTATGTTCTATTTCAATGGCCATGGTCGGTGTTTTCGGGTTGATGTCTACATTGATTGCTGCCGTCGCAGTAGGGCGGTGTTTGCGTCTTGGAGCAGCCGCATAAATACAGGGTTCCGGTTTCTTCGGCGATAAATTTGACGGATTTTTTATCTGAGTATTGCCGGTGCGAATGGTCGCATAGCGGCATGGTTTGGCTGTAGCCGCAGCTACACCATGAATACTTTACGCCGGCTTCAACTTCAACGGGAAGAGGGGCGTTGATTTTAGTTGCCATGATATTACCTAAAGAGGTTGATGCAGGCTTATAAGGTAACTTTGTTGGTATGATCATGCAAACAGATATTACGGGGATTTAACTGGGCGTTTTTCAAGGCCTTGTTAAACCCCGCCATAAAGTCCGGCTTTATTTAATTGCCCGGCAATGCTAAAGTTATACCTTATTAAATTACTGGGTATTTATTTTGCCCAGCGATTTTGTTGACAACTTTTTAACTTTCATTGAGGACAATCAAATGGCTTTCGAACTTCCTGCTTTGCCTTATGCTAAAAATACATTGGTACCCCATATTTCAGAAGAAACCCTGGAATATCATTATGGTAAACATCACCAAACCTATGTAACAAACCTGAATAACCTGGTTCCTGGAACCGAGTTTGAAGCTTTGTCGCTGGAAGAAATCATCATGAAATCTTCAGGCGGTATCTTTAATAACGCTGCGCAGGTTTGGAATCATACGTTTTATTGGAACAGCCTGGCGCCTAATGCCGGCGGACAGCCTAGCGGCGCGTTGGCGGATGCCATCAATGCAACGTTCGGCTCGTTTGAAAAATTCAAGGAAGAATTTACCAAATGCGCAGTGACTACATTCGGTTCAGGCTGGGCGTGGCTGGTAAAAAATGCTGACGGCAGCCTGGCGCTGGTCAGCACCAGCAATGCCGGTTGCCCGTTGACAACCGGCCAAACGCCGTTGTTGACTTGCGATGTTTGGGAGCACGCTTATTACATCGATTACCGTAATGCGCGTCCAGCCTACCTGGAAGCATTCTGGGCATTAGTAAACTGGGACTTTGCAGCGGCTAATTTCGCAGCTTAAGCACCCGTTTTGAAGAAGAGCCTCCTGCGTCGTTATGATGCAGGGGGCTTTTTTATGCTTGTGCATAAGGCAAAGTACCCTTTGCAATTTTCGGCACCCGAAGGATTGATTAATAGGTGTGCTAGAATTATCGGCGTTTTATCATGACCAGGTAAATTTAATAGGAGCAATCGATGGCTATAGTCCTGATTACCGGCGCTAATCGCGGCCTGGGCCTGGAGTTCTGCCGGCAGTATGCCGGGGAGGGTTGGGCTGTCATTGCCTGCTGCCGTAAGCCCGAACAATCGCTTGAACTGATCAGGCTTGCCCGGCAATATCCTGCCATTCAGTTGGAAGCCCTCGATGTCGCCGACTTTGACCAGGTCGATGCCGTATCGCGTAAATTGTCGAACACCGTTATCGATATATTAATCAATAATGCAGGCGTGTATGGCGATACGCAGGCGAACGGTTTTGGACGGCTGGATTACGAGGCGTGGATTAACACGTTGCGCGTTAATACCCTGGCGCCGGTTAAAATGGCGGAAGCATTCCTGCAACAGCTCAAGGCTGGCGATAAAAAGCTGATTGTTAATGTTAGCAGCCTAATGGGCAGTATCGCGGATAATGACAGCGGCGGCAGTCTCCTGTATCGTTCGAGCAAGGCTGCGTTGAACGCGGCAATGAAAAGTCTTGCAATAGACCTTGAACATCAGTCTGTCGGCGTGCTGATTTTTCATCCGGGCTGGGTCAAGACCGATATGGGCGGCCCAAATGCATTGATCAATGTCGATGCAAGCATTTCCGGGATGCGCCGTGTGATAGATAATTTTTCGTTAGATCAATCAGGCCGTTTCGTTAAATATGACGGAACGCCAATGCCGTGGTGAATTATATGATTAAAAAGATAGTGTTGTTATGGGCGGTGTCGCAGAGCCTTGCTTATGCCGGTGTTTCGATACCCGAGCCGATTAAAGTACCGGCCGGCCATCATCCCGCGCTGACGGCGCATGCAAAAGGCGAGCAGATTTATCAATGCTCGCTGAGTAACGGCGTGTATTCATGGCAGATACAAGCCCCCGATGCCCAATTATTCGACGACCAGGGCCAAATTATCGGCAAGCATTACGAGGGGCCGGTTTGGGAATATAAAGAGGGCAGCCGTGTGCAAGGCAAAATAGTGGCTAAAGTCGATATGGCTCCCGGCTCGGCTATTACCTGGCTATTGGTCGAAGTCGTCGGGCATAAGGGTGTGGGTCCGTTCAGCAAAACCCGTTTTATTAACCGGATTAATACGCAGGGCGGTTTGCCGCCAGTAACGGGTTGTGACTCCAATCATTTAGGCCAGGAGAAACGGGTTGATTATTCGGCGGATTATATTTTTTATCAGCCGGGTTAAGCTGTGCACTGGGATGTTACCGGTTGTTATGCCGCATCCGAGTTGGAACGGGTTTGCAACCCGTTCCGTAACGTCTTCTAATAAATTAACCGTGCGTTAAACGTTAATTTTGGATTGTCGATAATGACAAGTTGCAGTTTGTGCTTATTGCTTACCTTGTTGTGAAAAATTGCCTGAATCGCTGGACATGTAAAGAATTAAATTACCGCTGCCCGCTATCGAGTTTGCTGTAGCATAGGGCAATGTTTCAGATAATTGCGACAAAAAATCAGGTAGGGACTTCTCCAGCTTGCCCGAGCCATCATTAGCTAGCTCTAGTCGGCAGGTATGGGAGTGGCACTCCATGTCCTGCAAGGCGAGCGGGTCAGCCCCTTTTTCCTGCAGGGCTGTTTGGATCTCAGCGCTTGCTGTTTCAGCCCATTGCCGGTCAATGGCTTCCTGCCTGAAGCTTGTTTCAAGCGATTCCAGCCGCTCGCGCTGGATCTGTTCTTCCTCAGCGCGGGATACCGGAGCAGCAGCCTCCGAATCTGTCTGCCGCTGCTCCTGAAACTGTCGTTGCATGGCGGCAATCTCCCGCCGGAGCAAAGCGACTTCCTGCCGTAAAGCAACCCTATCCTGCTGATAGGCATCCACCATCCGGGCGCTGCTATTCTTGCCCTCCGCTGTTGATGAGGTCACCATCCGGCTGGGCGAGGACGATATTCCAGAGGCAGGATAGTCGTCAATCCAGTAGGCAAAAATTAACCCGCCGACAAATATAACAGTGAAGCTTAAGAGCGCAGCACTGGACAGTTTCATAAGTTTTCCCCCTTTTTCTACGGCGGAACGGGTAATTTGGACGCCGTATGCTTGAAATTTTTCCTAAGGTCATGCTTAAGTTTACTGCTCGCTTAAATCAACCCCCTGGATGATACCTGCTCCGCCTCCTGGAATTGAGCACACGACACTATAGTCGCTGAAGGAACTACTACTGCCCAGACCGGTTAGATTAAGGCTGAACTCGTGAAGGCCGCCTCCCGTCCAGCCTGCACTAGTTGACGTCAGTAAGTATCCATCCTCATCATAGCTGAAAGCCGTGCATTTAGTGGTCGCGTAACTGGCGTGGTAAATATCCACATAGACATAAGCGCCATAGCTGGAGCTGGTGTTTCGAGTGAGTGGACAAACGACAGTTGTTGCCGATGTCTTCAAGCTCCTAGTCCCATAGCTGTAACGGTCAATTTTAGTCACGTCTTTTGCATTATAATTAGTGCAGATTGTTCCAGAGTGATTGCTGATCACGCCTGCCGAAACCGGGGATACTAATGCTAGTTCGCCAATAAGAATGGCAGGAAGTACAATTCTAAATACGGTGGTGAATTTTTGGTTCATGACACTTATCTCCTTTAACAAATTAAAAGTTAGGGTGGGGTCGTGCTTACCAATGCAAATTTCTTCTGACACACCTCAAGTAAAAGGTGTGAGTTGATTTTGATGTTAAAATAAAATAAAGGCCACCAAGCCAGACTGGTCATTTCCACAGTATGATTGTAATAATATGAAAATTAATGAAAAAATTAGATTTATGCGCCAGTTGAAAGAGTTTTCACAAGAAGAAATGGCAGAAAAACTGGAACTCTCGCTGAATGGTTATGCGAATATTGAGCGTGGCGAAACCGATGTACAAATGTCCAGGCTGGAACAAATTGCAAAAATTTTTGATGTGGATTTAATGGAGCTGCTTAATTTTGGCGAAAAGAATATTATTTGTTTAACAGGCAATAACAGCCCGATTAGTCATAATGTTTGGCAAAATACAAATACTCCAAATGAATTAACATTTGAATTACAAAAAGCCCAATTGCTTATTGAGCAACAACTCAAAGAAATCTCCTATCTAAAAGAAATCATCGAATTAACCAAAAATCAGAAAAAAGAACAGGCCTAAATCATAAAAATGTATCATTTTGAATGGGATGAAAACAAAAAACCAGTTAGGATTGACCCAATATTTAGGAGGATGGAATGTCAACAATTGCACTAAATGAAATAAAAAATGAAGCCCTGCTGCTTTCAACTAAAGACAGGGCCATGTTAGCCCGTGAGCTTTTGGAATCCTTAGATGGTGAGGAGGAAGAAAGTATCGAAGAGGCTTGGTTGCTTGAAGCTGAAAGACGTTTTGCCCTTTATCAACAAGGCAACGTTAAAATACGGGCGGCCGCGGAGGTTTTTTCAGGGATTGAGAACCAGTTAAAATGAATGTTGTTTTTCTGGATGAAGCTGAACAAGAGTTACTGCAAGCCGCTTTATATTATGAAAATCAAGTGGATGGCTTAGGGAAAAAGTTTACCGGGGAAGTGTATCGGGCAATAGCCCGGATTATTGATTTTCCATTAAGCAATCAAAAACTCACCGATAATATTCGACGCAAACTGCTTAAACACTATCCTTTTGCGGTGTTGTACAGTTTTGACGATGACACGGTTGTTGTTATCGCGGTGATGAATTTAAAAAGAAAACCGTTTTATTGGCTAACTAGGGTTTGATTGATACAGTGGCGGCTCTAAAGTTTACATGCGGGACAAGGTTTCTTGTCTTGAATGTTTCAATCATGCCAGGTGCCCGGCAGTATGGCAAAGCTCTGGGGCGGGTTGAATAACCCGTCCCTCGTCGGAGTATAAGGATATGAAAATTAACGAAAAAATTAGATTTATGCGCCAGTTGAAAGAATTTTCACAAGAAGAAATGGCAGAAAAACTGGAACTCTCGCTGAATGGTTATGCGAATATTGAACGTGGTGAAACCGATGTACAAATGTCCAGGCTGGAACAAATTGCAAAAATTTTTGATATGGATTTAATGGAGCTGCTTAATTTTGGTGAAAAGAATATTCTTTACTTTACAGGAAATAACAGTCCGTTTAGCAGCAATAATGTAAATTGCAAGGATATAGGTTATTCCAAAGAAGCCCAATTTGAAATCCAAAAACTGCAACTCATCGTCGAGCAACAACTCAAAGAAATCGCCTATCTAAAAGAAATCATCGAATTAACCAAAAACCAGAAAAAAGAGGCGATTTAAAAACAAACTAAGCCATTGAAAAACAAGTGGTATAAACTCTAAAGGTGTAACAATATGACCGATAATATCGAAAGTTTAGTGCTTGAACATCTACGAGCCATAAGAGCGGATATGGCTTCCATGAAAGACGACGTGCGTGAAATTAAATCACGGGTTAACACGCTGGAAGCCGGGCAGGCAACAATAATTCAGCAAATTGGACATCTTGCTGGAATGGCTGCCGAGCAACCATGCGGGACGGGGTTTTGTAACCCCGTTCCAAGCGTTTCAGCCATGCCCGGCAGTATAGCAAAACGTTAAGGACGGGTTGAATAACCCGTCCCACATCGGTACTTTCTTCCAACGACAAGCTATAATCCCCAATCATCCACATTTATAAAACAGCCCATCATGCCCTCACGTCGCGTACCGATAGCCTTAAACGCCGGAACCTATTATCTGACGCTGACTGTGGAACGTTGGTATTATCTTTTTGACCGCTTCAACCGCTGGCAAATATTGGCTGATTCATTACGTTATTGTCAGGAAAATAAGGAATTGCAACTAAACGGCTATGTGTTTATGTTGAACCACATCCATCTTATCGTCAGTTCGCCCGATGTCGCTGGTTTTCTGCGTGACTTTAAGCGGTTTACGTCCAAACAATTGCGTGAGAGCCTGCAAAACCATGAACCCCGCGTTTTGGAGCTGTTTGTTGATAAGCAGGGAACATATCGGTTTTGGCAAGACACCAATGCCCCGAAAAAAATCGAGAATCCGGCGTTTTATCTGCAAAAGCTGAATTACCTGCACGAAAACCCTGTTCGTAAGGGTTATGTGGTTAAGCCTGAGTATTGGTTTTGGTCATCGGCTAACCCTGAGTTGCCGTTGTTGGTTACGTTTTTGTAGTTTTTGAAGAGAAATCTATGCGGGACAGGGGGGTAACTTCGTCCCTAGCGTTTTTACGATGCTTGAGCTTCGCTGCTGGGTTTAGCCAACGTGAAACTTTGCGGACGGGGCAATATGCCCCGTCCGGCTCAAGTTGAACCACATCCATCTCTCATGCGGGACGGGGTTTTGTAACCCCGTCCCAAGCGTTTCAGCCATACTCGGCATTACGCAAAACGTTAAACACTTGATTGAACAGCGCGCATTGATTTTCGGATATGATAGCATCCCATCATCAAAGAGCTATCACTAAGCGCTAACCCGCTGAAACATCAACATCCGCCATGCCTTTAAGTTCGTTCCACCCCGCCGTCGTCCATTGGTTTCTAAGCTGCTTTAACTCGCCCTCGGACGTGCAAGCCCAGGCCTGGCCTGCTATCCGCTCGGGCGCGGCGACGCTGATCGCCGCCCCCACCGGTTCCGGCAAGACGCTGGCGGCATTTCTGGCGGCTATCGACCAATTAGTGCAGCAAGGCTTAAGCACCGGCTTGCCGGATGAAACCAGCATACTTTATATATCGCCGCTGAAAGCCTTATCGAATGACATCCACAAAAACCTGGAGCTGCCGCTGGACGGCATCCGCTTTGCGTTGCTGGAACACGGCCTGCCGGATGTTGTGA
The DNA here is from genome assembly GCA_004299465.1 of Methylovulum sp. Lineage (GTDB taxonomy): Bacteria > Pseudomonadota > Gammaproteobacteria > Methylococcales > Methylomonadaceae > Methylovulum. Next base: position 8,720 of record SCST01000683.1, read on the forward strand.
TCCGCGCGCAGACCCGCACCGGCGACACCTCGACAGCAGAGCGAAATGCGATGAAACGCTGGCCGCCGCATATCCTGGTGACGACGCCGGAATCGCTGTATATCCTGCTGACTTCCGTTTCCGGTCGGGACATGCTGAGTACCGTGCGTAGCGTAATCGTCGATGAAATCCACGCGCTGGCGGGCAATAAGCGCGGCGCGCATCTGGCCTTATCGCTGGAACGGCTGGCGCAGATGACGATCACGCCACCGGTGCGCATCGGTTTGTCCGCGACGCAAAAACCAATCGCGACGATAGCCCATTACCTGTGCGGAAGCCGCAGTGAGCATTGCACGATTATCGATACCGGCCATACACGACAACGCGATGTACAGATCGAAGTCACCGGTTCACCGCTGGAGGCGGTGATGGCCGCCGAGGTTTGGGGCGAAATCTACGACCGGCTGCAGCAGCTGACAGAGCAGCATCGCACGACGCTGATTTTCGTCAACACGCGCCGTCTCGCCGAACGCGCCGCGGCTGCTTTGGCCGAACGCCTGGGCGAGGAATTCGTCACCGCGCATCACGGCAGTCTCGCGAAAGAGCATCGACTGGATGCCGAGCAGCGCTTGAAACAGGGGGCGTTGAAAGCGCTGGTCGCGACGGCGTCACTCGAGCTCGGCATCGACATCGGTGATGTCGACCTGGTTTGCCAGTTGGGGTCGCCGAAAGCGATCGGTACGTTTTTGCAACGCGTTGGGCGTTCCGGCCACCGGCTGTCCGCGATTCCGAAAGGCCGCTTGTTTCCGCTATCGCGCGACGACCTGGTCGAATGCACGGCGATGCTGGTCGCGATCCAGCATGGCGAACTCGACCGTATTGTCATTCCCGACCATCCGCTGGATGTGCTCGCGCAACAAATCGTCGCCGAGGTCGCGAGCCGGGAATGGCGTGAAGACGAGTTGTTCAAGGCTTTTACGGCTGCCTGGCCTTATCGGGAGCTGAGCCACGAGCAATTTATCGCCGTCGTCAAAATGCTAGCCGACGGCTTCCATACCCGGCGCGGTCGGCGCGGTGCTTACCTGCACCGCGATGCGGTACATGGTGGGCTACGTCCGCGCAAAGGCGCACGCTTGACGGCGCTGCTCAACGGCGGCGCGATTCCCGACCAGTTCGATTACGATGTCATCATGCAGCCGGAAGGCCTGTTTGTCGGTACCGTGAATGAGGATTTTGCGTTTGAAAGCCTGCCGGGTGATATTTTCCAGTTGGGCAATAGTTCGTATCGGATGCTGAAAATAGAGCAAGGTCGTGTCTATGTCGAAGACGCCCACGGCTTGCCGCCGTCGATCCCGTTCTGGATCGGCGAAGCGCCGGGGCGTAGCGATGAACTCTCGCTGGCGGTGTCGGACTTGCGCGCTGTTTTGGATTCCAAGTTGGAACAGGGGCAGGATGCGGCTTATCAGTATCTTCAACAAACCGTACAATTGCCTCATGCCGTAGCGGATCAATTGGTGCAATACCTGGCCACCGCCAAAGCCGCGCTGACGGTATTGCCGACCCGGCAAACCATCGTGTTCGAGCGTTTCTTCGATGAAGTCGGGGATATGCACTTCGTCGTCCATTCGACATTTGGCTCAAGGATTAACCGCGCCTGGGGATTAGCTTTACGAAAACGCTTTTGCCGCCGCTTCAATTTTGAATTGCAGGCTGCCGCCAATGAAGACAGCATCGTGTTGTCATTAGGGCCGACGCACAGCTTTCCTTTGGATGAACCGGCACAATATTTGAAGGCGGCCACGGTTAGAACGATCCTGGTCCAGGCTTTGTTGGCCGCGCCGATGTTCCCGACCCGCTGGCGTTGGGTCGCCAATACCGCGCTGGAAATAGGCCGGGACTTTTTTACCGGCACGATTGCGCGGTATC
>SCST01000684.1 GCA_004299465.1 Methylovulum sp.
GATCAGTGCCGGGAAATCATACTGAATTGCAACAAACACCATCATCAACTACTTAACCTGCTCGGTCAGCGTTATGTCCAGTTATATGCCACTTCTGGATAATCGGGTGCGGAATGTCGGAAAGAGAATTTGGCTGAAGCAGCTAGCGTTGAAAGCTGATAACTGCAACGAAGGAGCGAGCATATGTCAAACTAGGAATTAGAAAAATTATATCAGTGGTCTTCACCGATTAGGAGGCCTGGAACTTAGCGTTGTTTTTAAAGCGGGTTGGTTTTACAGATTATCGCAGCAACGCCATTGATGTTGCTGAGGCCTATCGAACATTGGCTGCTGGTGAGAAAATTAGAAAAATCATGGCTGAGTATAGAGATATCATCCTCGCTAAATTTTATATGATGTTATGCCGAATAGGTTTTAGGTTGCGTATTTATAAACAAAATCCCAATAAAACCATCAGATATAAAGCCTGTATTTACACTCCTTGCCTCTCAAGATAATATCTTAAACAAAACTTGCCAAAAATTGACGGATTACAAATAGCACCGAACAACCGAAAAATCATTTAGCGTTACCACCATTAACACCTTGTTCACTAAAAGCCATGCATTCATCTATAGGAAAATCAGTTGGGCAATATGCCTATTTGCACATTAGTGCGTTAGAGCAAGTTGCAACTAATTTTCGGGAACTCGTATCGATTGCGAGTACCATTGCAGGTATATCAGAGCTGGGTGCATTTAACGTCATCAAGATTAGCTATGACCAGAAAAATGTGACTCTGCTCGATTACCCTGACTTTATAGATGATCCATTTCCGGTCCTGCGCCGTTTTTGGACTGTTGACCTGGAAAAACGTAAGAGCCTTTATCGCACTTACGAAAACTCCCTAAATCCACCAATTCTTCATCGCAAAGAGTTGCTTCTTGCGGAAGACCACCCTCAGAAAGGAAAGTTTTCAGCTCTAACATGCACAGCAGAGCAAATCGGTCTGTTTGATGACAGTATTCGCATAGGTTTTAAACGGTGTTAAACAGCGTGGAAAAATTGCGCAAACAACCCTTGGCGTTGTGGCTGCACGGTTTTTTGTCATCCCATGCCGCACCTTATCCGCTGAAGATCAGCACCATACACCGTCTGAGCGGGAGCGGAGCCCAGACGTTTCGCGATTTCAAATACCGGCTACGTAAAGGATTGGTGGCGTTGGTTGCCATCGGAGCCATTGACAGTTTTGTGGTCGACGGGGATTCGCTCAAGATTAAAAAGACGCCAAGCCCCAGCCAACAACGCCATCTTGACAGCAAATAAGGCCCAAAAAAGCACGGCATTAGGCCGACGCCCTGGCACTTTTTTATAAATCGCTGTAGACCATGACTGGTGTGGCTTGCGGCGATTTTAACAACGGCAAAAAATGAGATTAAAAGCTTGAATTGGAGAGTCCTAAGAAAACGTGATGTATTTGGATCGGCGATGCTGGTTCTGATCGTGGATGCTGACTACCCCAAGTCGGCGCATCTTCACAGATATTGTCGGGTACGAGGTTCTCTGCTTTACGTTTGGTACGCGACAGATATGCGTTGATCCCAGACACGGCTTCCTCACTATCTCCGGCTAGTACATAGCCAGCCATAAATCCAGTTGCATGGTTGTAACCATATTTTCCCTTGCGGAATCTATCCACGCCCTCTATGACATACTCGCGACATAGATGTGTATCCGTACCCGCAATACGCTTACATTCGATAATTGCATGAGGGTCATGTTCTTGCGCCCTCAAAAACACTTCGATCAAAAATAGTGGAATATCGGTTCGACCATCAGGAATCACGACGGCGCTATTAGAGCGTGATTCGGTGCCAGGAAGCACTACCAGTTGAAGATGTCCTTTTGATTTAAGCTCGCATCGCATACCGTCACGTAAACGCTCCGTCATCAAAACTTCGCCCGCCTGTGCGTTGACATCGTTGAAGCTACAAGCATGTCGCCATCCGCCAATCAATGTAAACAGGATTGTTGCGGTAACCTCAGCCCCCAACTCGATAAATTCTTTACCCAATGGAACAGGAGCTTCATAAGGGATTCTCAAGCATTGCCTCCTGTGAAGCTCTCGACGACTACGGCATCGGCATCTTCCAGCGCGACAATGCCCATCCAATAGCGTCGCGCCGCTGGCTTGATAATGACCAATTCGTTGCGCCCATGGATACGTAATTCGCGCTCGCCGCTGAGTGCGGTAGCAAGCTTGACTTTCAGACGTTTGCCAATATCAGTAAGAATTTGGCTCAGCTCACCCTCCGGCTTCACTATTTCAACAATTGCTTCACCTGGACCCTCTTCAAGAACGAAGCGCACAACTCTGAGTGCGGCATTCTTTGGTAAATCGAAAACCTCGGCACGCATATAACGTTTATTGCGGGCAGAAAGCCAACCGCTGATGACTGATAAAAAAACTTCTGCATACTTGGCAATATCTGTGTCAACGCAGGCACTGGCGACTGAATTTTCTCTGCCAGCTTTCCATTGCCAACTGGCGCGATATAGCCCATCACGGACAATGACACGATCAGTCGCATCAAGGTCATATAAATCGAATACTGCCTCATCCAGAGCCTGCCAGTCTTCTTCCGTTGCATCCTGTTGTTGGAGCTTGTTTTCTATCTGCAATAGATGTTTTCCGGCTTCAGACCTGACTACTTCCGCTAAATCTGGTGTCGGTAGCAGTGCGACATCGTGTCGAGTAAGACGTCGAATTTTGATTCCGAATTCTGATGATGACATCAAAAAAAACCATGTTGCGAATGAGGAACTCAAAATCGCAGAGACGATGTGCGCTGCCTCCCTATGATTAGCCGGAAATGACGCGCCAAAAAGCGCATTTGTAAAAACTAGGTCACGCTCAGCAACTGCGCTAACAACGCGCGGCATCTCATTGAATGTTTCTTTCACGATTAACAGTGGCGCACGATAGGTATCTCGCGAACGAGCACGTTCAGCTTTGGATGATCCCCAAAGAGGAAGACTTATGGGGACGCGAAAATGTCGTACATCGCCTACTTCCAAAACCTCTAACCCAAACAATTGAGGCGTTTCTTTGGCCTGACTTCCACGAGTCAATCCAACGTTTAGTTTGGCATTTAGTTCTCGTAACCTTGCTTCGAGTGAAAAATGACTCTTACTAACCATTTGGAGCAGCATCAAATCCCTACGGCGCCCTACCGTAGCAGCTTTTAATGTTATCGGTTGCGCTTCAATGTCCGTAATCGAAAGATTAATAATGTCGTTAGGCGACACTTCAAACGTGTGCGTTCTAGCACCACTCGCCGTCCATGGGATTTGTACTACCGTTACCTGATCGGGACGCTGTGGTCGATGTCTAGCAAACAGCACAACAGCCGGCATCGCAGCCGTTGCGAATAACCAGCCGGACAAATTGGATAGATTGACTAGAGTGATCGGCGCAAGTAACCGCATGACATGCCGCGCTGCAGCCATACCTGTACCACTTCGGCTAAAGAATGGCATCGCACTGAGTACTACACCGAATCGGGTTTTCTCATGGGAGAATTCAACAGCCCGCAGCACGAAGTCGAGACCTTCACCGCGCGGTTGTACTGGAACACCAGCTGTGCGTATCTTGCGACGCGCTTCGGTTCCCATTTTACCCTTGAAGCTCCATGGCGGGTTGCCAACTATAAGGTCGAATTGCTTCAATCCAGACGGGGTTGTCAACACCGTTTTGCCATCATCGCTTTGTTCAATGGTATGGGCATCCCCAATCAACAACGTTTTGCCGATAAGCGGCTGGAACTTCAATGATTGTGGCGGTTGCGGATCGGGATCGAGTTCAATTGCCGCCAAATAGAGGCTAAAGGCGGCCACACGAACAGCTGCCTCGCTAATGTCAACGCCGTAAACCTGATGATAGAGAGTTGAACGAATCAAATCGCGGCTCAACGGTTGTCCGTCAGCACGCACTAAACGCCGTAGTGCTTCGACAAGAAATACGCCAGAGCCGCAGGTCAAATCCAGCACTGACTCTTTGCCTGTCAATCCGTCCATGACTTCATCAAGCACCAGCGACACCAAGGACAAGCGTGTGTAATGAACGCCATTTTTGATGGCCTCGCTGGAACGCCGATTGTCAATTCGCGATTCGGCATGGGCGAATTGCTCATAAATCGAACTAATGAGTTCAACCGGAATGATATCGAACTGATAGGGAAACAGGTTTTTCTGACCGCTTACTGGGTCGACGGCTTCCAGAAAGTCGGCGACGCGCCTAAGGTGGTCGATGGCTGGCGTATTACTGGCCGATGATGGTGGGAACATGTCACCGTTGAAAGTTTGGCTGAGCCAAGTAAAAAGCTGCCCGGTTGCCATACGGTCACGCAAAATCGTAGGTAACTCTGATTGACCACAAAGTTCCTTTAAGCATGCAGAGCTTACAATCTCCCTATCAATTAGATACTGGGTGAAAATCACCCGACCAATCAAGGCTTGCGCTGCACTGCGGTCGAGATTGGCCTTTACAAGATCGCGCTCCAGAGATTCCAAGTCCGATAACAGCTTTTGGTCAACAGTGGACTTGCGGTTAATCGTGGGTACCTGCGCCCAAAACTGTCCGGTCTCAAACGATATTCGTCCCGCCAGTGCATCCAGTTCAACGAGAGACGCTTCAATGTTTCTAAAGGAACGAATTAAATGTTTCTGAGTGTCCCCTTCTTTGATCGGTGCGCTAAAGCCGTTATACAGATCAATGCGCTCAGGGGAGATTACCCAGAGTAGTGGGGCAAAACCCTCATTCCAGACTTCCCGACGCCACTTGCAGACCAGCTCGTCATCTGGTGGCGTTTGCTCAAACTTGAAGTAGACAGCCAGCGACGACGGGCTGCGCCAAAGGGCATCAGGAGAAAAGTCCCGTTGCCGCCGCTCGTTTTGCACGTCCTGACCTAAATATAGGCCAGCTGTAGGTTGCCCGTCCGGCATAAACCCAGTGGCTGACAGTACTTGTTGAAGCGTGGCGGCAGTCATGCCCTACCCTTTATTGCTATAGGCGGGAATGGCAATTCTAACTGATGCGAAATCGGCGGGATGGGTAATACTTGGCGTTGAATGTTCGCAACCAACGGAGCAAGAGGTACCATCAATGCTGGTGACGACAGCATATTTATCTGATCGGCGCCTAATTTGTAGAACGATGCATCCGTTGCTGTAACCAAAATAATGTTATCGTCTAGCGAGCTAGAACCCATAGTGCCAAGTAACTTAAAAAGCGCATCGACTCCGCCGCTTAAACTGGAAATATGGATACCTAAAGAAGTAACCAAAGTATTTGTTACCGCTAAGCCTACAAGGTCAGCAAACGTGAAACGGGAAGATTTGCCGCTTTTGGAAGCTAAATAGGGGATGGTTTTTCTCCAATGCCGGATAGTTTCAACCGAAACCCCCGTCAATGCCCTAGCCTGCTCTTGAGTGAATTGAATAGTAACGACCGTGTGCATTCTCGTTGTCCACAACGTAAAAATTAACAAATTATCTCAGTAATAATAGTGCAGTGCAACGAATTGAGTGCGTCGTTAAGATAACTAATCCATGTTGTCACTATAGACTGGCAACATTTGGCAGAACCGAGGCACTCAAACACATTCTATTTGCAAATTTCCAAGAGCTGCGTTGGAGTGGAACCCGCAATCTGAACGGAACTTCAGGTCGCTCTCAATTTGAAAATCCGCTGTTTATATTTACATAACCCTTTTTTACTTCAGCAAGTCATGCGAAACCTTCGGGATTTCAGCCGCAAGCTTTTGGGCATTGCCGCATTGCTGCAAAAAAATGTCCCTTATCCCGGCCAGCACAGAAAGTTCCGCACCTTGTTCCAGCAACCCGTCCTTCAGCCCAGGCCAGACGCTGCAAATCTTATCCGCCAGTTGTGTCAATTCCCGGCTGACCAGTTTGGGATTGAGCCGGCATTCGTACGCCATCAACGCCCAATCATAAGCCGTCAACGCGGTGGGGTTAAAATTGTCGCCAATCGCCATCGCCAAGGTATCGGATATTCCATCCCCGGCATAGAGCAAACAGCAGACCAAATCATAGGCCGGTGCCAGGCTCAAGCCACCTGCGTCCATGAAGAACGACAGGTTTTTACCATGGGCATCGGTATTGCCGATCAACACCTGAAAGATCGCCCAACGCAACAAGGCCAAGCGGTCGACCGCCGGTTTTGAACTCACCCCAGCCAATAAGGCAAACAGTTTTGGCAAAGATGCACCATCACGCAAATGCTGTACATCGCGGCCATCACCATAAGGACGTTCATATTTCATGCTGACACCCAAACCCAAGGCTTGGCAACCATCAATGCAGTGGAGCCGCTGCACGCCATCGGCCTTGATGACCCGGTCAAAGCGGCGGATCAGCACCACGGGTTCGGGCAACCATTCCAGGCGGATGTCCGCCGTTGGCAAACCCACAGCCTGAGCCAGCCGCATACAGGCCAGTTCATTGCTGGTCATGCCTTGCAGGCGGGTGCGTAGCGGTTCGGGTTTGAGGATATGGGTGGAAGCCAAACTTTCGCCATCGGCCAGATACCAGAGCCGATTTTCTTCCAGCACAGCAATCTTGTCTTGATGGCCGGCAATCGACAGCCGGACTTTGCCGTCCCAGACCGTGAACGCCTCTTGTGGGCGGGAGCGGATGCGGCGGGACAATTCATCCCGGCTGAGCAAGCGTTTCGTGGTTTCCCGGTGGATGAGTGCTGTCGGATCAGCCAAGCTGAGCGACAACGCCCCAGAGGTTTCTTGCCCCAAGGCGATCAGCAAGCCCATCAGGTTGGATTTCGACACTTTGTTGGCTTGTGCCGCATCATCCAACGCTTGGCCTTCCGGCAACAAATTCTGGAAAAACTGCCGGACAGTGGCGCCGTGTTGTTCGGGTGTGGTCGTTCCCAAGTCTAGGGGCAAAGCCGGGCTTAACGGGAAGCGGATGTCTTTTGCCAGCCAGTCCGGTGCATAGCCAAAAGCAAAAAGGCCGCTAGCGCTATCCAGGCTGAGCCAGCCGACCAACTCCCCGTTGGCTTTCACGTCCAGCTTCATAACGGCGGCTGAGTTAAGTCAGCCAAACGCCGGCGGGCATTATCGCGTTGCGACTGGGGCAGGACGAACAACGACACCCCCAAGCCTTGCGCCACTTGCAGGATTTTGCCGATACTGACCCCCGGTTGACCGGTTTCAATATCAATCAAGGTCTGCAAGGCAACGCCAATGCTTAAGGCCGCATCGACCTGGCGCATACCGGCCTGGGTGCGGGCGGCACGGATCGCCGCACCCAAGGTGGCCGGGCTATCAAGACAAGGGTCGGCAGGAAAGGCTGTAGGGATGACACGCTTCATATAATTCTCCAATACTGGATTTATAGAGGCAATGCCTGATCGTGTCAATTAAAAACTACTATAATAGAGTTTATTGGTTAAGGTAGGCTTTCATTTATTAAAGTCCATTATAGTGGATTTTATTGATTACCGAATGATCCACCTAAGGTTGTGATCTGAACATTGGCTGTACAAGCTTTAGGGGAACAAGGCTTGGCATAAGGACATCACGATTGAAGAGTCTTACGGTAATCCCGCACGGCATCACGGATCTTTCCCAGCAAGCCGAGCTGTTTTCGGATGTCGGCAAATTCCGTTTCCAGCTCTTCCACCAACAGAGCCTCCCATTCGGGTTCGCCTTTCAGGAAATTCCCCAAGGGATAGCGGTAGCCCGCGCCTTTTTTGAGATACTGGGCAATGGGTTTTGCCTGGCCGTTTTGACGGATCATCGCCATACGGAACCATTCTATGCTGAACGAGAGGCTGGCCTCGCGGCGGCGGATGCGCACCCCGATCCTGGCTTTACCCGCTGCCGCCTGCTGTTTCTGTCCGCTCTTGAGCCGCCGCCAATAATCGTCGACCAAGACCCTGGCTTCGGCATGGAGCTGGTCTACTTTCGCCCCGACCCAGAACAACAGATCCGTTTCCGTCAACGTGCAGGGCAAGTTTTCTCCCAGTTCGTTTTTCATAGATAATCCCTAATACTTATCTATAGGGATTGGGGCGCCCAATACCTATGCGATTTTATCGTTGAAAATGGCGTTTTTAACCGTCAGCCAGATCAATAGCGGCAGTTAACCTATTCGGTTTTCGAAGCCTAAATCCCTATTGATTAGGGATTCATGGGATAAGCATAGTAGGGAATATTCACTGGCCATCCCTAAGCAACGTCAATGCCCCGTATCCCTCATTAGGGAATTCCCCTTTGATCTCGTCCAAATTTGTGACATGCACATCCCTAATTCATAGGGATTCGGGCTGACAATTCCTATTTGTAATTAAGTGCTGTCATCCCACTGCGCACGCTGGGGCTAACCGGCATTCTATGAATCCGCGTCAAACCACCCGCTACAAAAAATCACGGTTTCGCCGATTTTTTGCCATCAGGTTTGTCTTGCCTTGCGACAGAATGCCGCTATGAACCGATACTGCGCCTTCTTCGCTGTCTTGTTGACCCTGTGGCTCCAGGCTGTTGTTGCTTGGGGTGCGGACAACGATGAGCCTGCTGTTTCGTATTTCACGGACAAGCAGCGGGGTTGGTTCTGGTATGAAGTCCAGCCGGAACCAGTGGTGAAAAAGCTACCGGAAGCAGCAAAACCCAAGCCGATACCGCCCGCAGATAACGTCAAAGTTCAACCCAGGCCGCCCACGGTGACGCCTGCCGAACCCGCACCGCTGAGCTCCGCTTGGCTACGCAAAAACCTGGAAACCTATCTCAACAAGGCGATTGACGAGCCTACGCATGAAAACGTCGCGGCATTTTATTACCTGCAACGGGCGATGATGGACAAGGCCGAACGATTCACCCACGCCGCCCGTTATGTGGTGATGTCCGACCCGCAGTTGGATGAAACCGTCCGCCGTCCGGTGGCGACCTATGCCGTCAATGAAGCCAACCATCAGGCCAGTGTCATGGCGGATAAGGCCTTGAAAGACATAGCCGGGCTTGCCGGGATTTTGTTTTTCTTCCGCTCCGATTGCCGGTATTGCCATGTCCAGGCACCGATCCTGGACATGTTGGCAAACGCTTACGGTTTTAATATCTATCCGGTGTCGCTGGATGGCCTGCCGATGCCGAACTGGCTGTTTGGCAATTTCAAGACCGACCAAGGCCAAGCGGCGTTGTTAGGGGTTGAGCAGACCCCGGCGCTGTTCCTGATGAAACCGCCACGGCAGATCGTGCCTTTGTCACAAGGCGTGCTGTCGCTGGAAGAGCTGACCAGCCGCATTTTGCTCGCCGCCAAAGAAGCGGGTTGGCTGGATGCCTCACAGTACCAAACCACCCAAGGCATCCGCTCCACGCCGCTATTATTACCAACCACTGACAGTATCAGCGCTTCGACGGCACAAGACCCCCAGGCCTTGCAACACAGCGCCCAAATCGGGGGTGTGCCATGAGCCATTTTTCGTTCAGGTTCTTCGCTATAGCGTTGGTAAACGCGGCCATGATTGTCTTGTTGCTGGTAGCAAGCCTGTCACCCCCGCCTATGCCGACTTGCAACAGGAAATGGATGGCATGTTTGGCACGATGACCAACTTCACCGCGCCGACCGCGCATCTGGGGCAACGCCGGGGCATGATCACCGGCGGCAGTCTGGTGGAACGCAACGGTATTAGCAACACTAACCTGGTGTCGTTTGTGCCGCCGTCGTTTAGTGCCGGCTGTGGCGGTATCGATTTGTTCGCGGGCAGCTTCAGTTTCATCAACTTCAACCAGTTCGTGCAATTGCTGCGCAATGTCGCCGGCAATGCCTCAGGCTATGCCTTTCAACTGGCCATCGGGGCGATGTGCCCCTGGTGTGCGTCGGTGATGACCGACCTGCAAAAGAAAATCCAGGAGATGAACCAACTGTTCAGCAATTCCTGCCGGTTGTCGCAAGGGCTGGTCAACGATACCGTCAAGGCTTTTGACTTACAAAGCAAAGCCAATCTGTCCAATGCCTCGTTTACCCAGGGCATCAGCGATGTATTTTCCAGTTGGACTAATACCAGCACCTTGGGCGACCCGGTACAACAAGTCAAACAGAATGCCCCGAATGACATGACGCAAAAAATCCAGGGCAATCTGGTCTGGCGGGCGTTGGTTACGCAAAACGCCGGGGCTTGGTTCCGCTTTGGCGGCAATGGATTACTCGAAGCAGCAATGAGCATTTCCGGCACGGTCATCGTCGATGCGCCGCAGGCCGCCCCCGACGGCAAAGGCGAAAACAATCCCATCAGTACGCCGCCGCCGATCCTGCGCATCAAGGATTTGCTGTACGGAAACGATGCCGGCAACAGCTACCAGACCGTCAACCTGTATAGCTGCTCGGATGGCCATGCGGCTGACCAATGCCTCAAACCGGTGGTGAAAGTGATCAAGCTGGTCGGCCTTAAGCAACGGGTGATGGATATCCTGCTCGGTTCGGCCAAAAACGGTGACGGCCTGATTGTGAAGTTCTCGACCAACCAAGGCCAGATCACCGCCACCGAACAGGCCTTCATGCAAACCGTGCCGGACGCCATCGGCGGCATGATCCATAACCTGGCCCGTGAGGATGCCGGTATTGCTAAGCTCTGGGCGGAAGAAGCCGCCCCGGTGATTGCCCTGGAACTGGCGCAATTGATTGTCAACGATTTACTCGGTGCGGTGCAGGCCGCCGCGCAGATGAACGACCACGCCTATGCCAAATTGCTGATGGAAGCCCTGAAAGGTGCCCGTGAACAGATTCAGGACGAGTACGTCACCCGCTGGACGTTATGGCAATCCGCAAACCTTAATGGCGTTTTATCAGCAGCTGATGAATACCGTCAAACCGCATCATTACGGCACGGTTGCCCAGCTTCCTGCCTCAGCGCCGGCTTGGCCAAGCCCCTAATGATGCGCTTTCAAGGGGTTGCTGATGATGTTGAAGGCCACTGTTTAACGGCTGTAACCTGTTTACCTTAGGACGCCCATGTTTGAAATCTTCTCTGTCGGTGACTCGGCCTATTTGCAAGCGGTGCTCAATGCGGTCGCGATGATTTCCGGTACCGGGGATTACCGCACGGCGGCGGGCGTGGGTGGCTTGATTGGCGTGATGATCATCATGCTGCGGGCGTTAATGCAATGGGATGGTCGGGGTATCCGTTACCAGGATTTGTTTTTGGCTTATGTGCTGTGGCTGATGCTGTATGCGCCATCAGTCAAGGTCTTTATTGAGGATGCCTATACCGGCAGCGTGGTCGCGGTCGATCATGTGCCGTTGGGGCCTGCCGTGGTGGGCAGTGTCATGTCCAATATGGGTTACCGCACCACCCGGCTGTTTGAACAGGCGTTTGCGATGCCGTCGATGACCGGACACGGTTTTGCCGACAGTTTGCAAACATTGACGGCGGTGCGCAAGAACCTGTTGTCCCGCGTCAGCTTAGGGGCGGCCAATGCGCCCAAGGCCGGCAGCGATATGGAAACCTCGTTTGCCAATTACGTCAAGGAGTGTACCTTGACCGGGGTGGATCTGAACCTGAAATCGGTCGATACCATCCTGCGTGATGCCAATCCCCTCAATGCGATCCGCTTTGACTCGGACATTTACATGACTGAAATTTTTGTCGGCAGGCAGCCACAAACCCAAACGTGTACCAATGCCTGGACAAATTTGGGCGTAGTCGCGAACGGCGATTTCAGTGCCGCCCTGGAAAACCTGTTGCAGCAGACCTTGGGTGTGGAGGCCGCTGCCGACACGGTGCCGAAAATCCAGGAGGCCTTTGATGCCTTGGCGGGGCCGGGTGTGATTAACGCCGCCGATTACATGTTGATGTCGGCGATACTGCCGATGTTTGAAAAAGGTGTGGTTGGCCGTCATGAGGATGCCATGTACTGGACTAAAGCGGCTATGGTCGAACAGGCCATCCAGCAACGCAATACCCAATGGGCGGCGGAACAGACTTTGTTTGCGAAGATTGTCCGGCCGATGATGGCGTTTATCGAAGGCTTGAGTTATGCGATTGCGCCGATCATGGCGTTTGTGGTGCTGTTCGGTAGTGTCGGCTTACGCATGAACATCGGTTACTTCTCCATGCTGTTATGGATACAGCTGTGGATGCCGATTCTGGCGGTGATCAATTTGTTCATCAACATGTCAGCTGCGGGCAAAATGGCGGCCTTGGCTTCAAGCAACTATAACCTGCCGTCGATGCTGGGGATTTACCAGTTGGATATGGAATTGCAACAGTGGCTGTCGATGGGCGGCATGTTGGCGGCGTCGACACCGGCGATCACTTTGATGCTGATTTATCGCGGCGCGGTCACCGCCACACATTTTCTGGGACGGATGGACGGCAGTGATTACGTCAACGAGAGAATCGCCACACCCGATGTGACCAGCCCGGCGCCAGTCTTGAACGCCAAGCCCAGCATCAGTACAGCCCGCTGTCGGGTGTCACCCAAACCGGCAGCGACAAAGTCCTGCCCACCTTTTCGGCGGGGCGGGATATGAGCGCAGCGGTGGCTTCCGCCTATAGCGCCTCCGAACAGGCGACCCGCAGTTTTATGGACAGCGTGTCGTCAAGCGCCACCAAATCCAGCAGCATCACCAGCGATGCCTTTGACAGCCGGTCATTGGGACAGCAGATCGCCAGCAGTAGCCATACCGATGCCTATAACCGGCAGTTCGGTGAAGCCTTTGCCAAGAAGCATAGCGACACCGGCATCTCCGCCGACCACTTTTCGGCGCTGGTGTCCGGCAGCGCCAATGCCGGTGCCAAGTTCGCGGATGACCGCTTGGGTGCGGCGATTTCAGGGCAGTTACAAAATGATTTTAAAGTCGGGCAGGATAAGGCCGACGCCATTGCCACGGACATTACCCAAACAGTTAATAACAGCCAGGGCTATCAGGCGGGATTGGCGAAAAGCCTGGCGATGGATGCCCAATCCGGCACCCGTAACGTGGCTTCCATGGGTTTACAACACCAATCCCTGTCTTCGTTACAACACAGTGCCACCGATGCCATCTCTGCGTCGGAAAGCTACCAACAAACCGTCTCGGCACAACAGCGCTTCGGTGCCCAAGCCAGCTTTGGTGCGGCGGAAACCGGTTTGAAACTGGCGGATGACAGCCAATTGATGGAAAGGCTGGATCACGCCCTCGATCAGTATGGCCTTTGGGGCGATGCCCAGCGTTTGGCTTCGCAGTGGAAAGCGGCGGATTGGATATCGGATGGTCATCAGGCTTATGCGGCGGCGGGCATGTCCTTGCTGACGGGGTTTTCCTCACCCAGTTACCGCAATTTGGACAGCCAACAGTCACGGAGTGCGGAAATGGCGGGTTACCAGTTATTGGGTGATGCGTTTGATGCGCCCACAGCGGATGCCAACTGGGATCCGGGCAACAACGAGGGGCTTAAAACCCAAGCGCCAGAAATCGGTGCTGTCCAGACTATGGTTGAACAGGCAAAGCTTGCTGATCCGCGCCATGAAGCAGAAGCGGCTACCCAGAAGGCACAAGGCAAGATCAGTTCCACGCGCGGCCAAATGGCGGCGGGTGAGAAAGCCATTGCAGCACATCATGAGCAGAACTTGAGCAATTTAGCCCAAGAATCACACGAAGGCTTTACCGAGATGGGGCAAATCAAGGCCGAACATTTTAGGTCGGCGATTGCATCCGCAGCCAACAACACACCATCTGCAGCCGAGTGGTCTTACAATATCCTGGGGGGCAGTATTTATAATACGGCTAAGGATATTGAGGCGGCTGGTGCGGCTGGAAGCGAAGTTGTTAAACAATTTACCGGTAGTTTTCAAGAAGCCCGCACAAACGGTGAAGATTTTTGGGGAGCACTTAAATTTGCAGCATCTCAATCCTATCCCGGTTTCACCGAGGCAACAAAAGCTTGGGCGGATCAGCGCGTGGGTGAAGTGGCCAATAAACTAACGCCTAGCCAGCAAGCCTACTACCGTGCGGCTATGTTTGAAGCATTTGCTGGATTTGCTATCGGTGGTGATATGAATGGTGGTATGGGTGATGCTAAACAACAATTGTTCGCTGAAGAAGGTGAAACGGATGGCAACAATATCGCTAAGTTGTTGCGTAGCGCGGCTGGGCAAAACAGGAACGATCTGATAGAACAGGTTGGTAATTTCAATCGGGCTCGCGGGCTGATTAAAAATTAATCAACCGGATACGACTTGCTTCCACTGAGTGCCCGCACACTGCCGACAATTAACCCTCGTACCAGAAGAGCTAAGGAAAATAGCAACAGGTAATTGACCAGATCATGGTTTTGGTTGGCAGATATTATTGCTATTGCGGTGAATCCAGCCCAATAATAATTGCTCTCATGGCACAGTTTTGCAGCCATGCGTTCCACGCATTGCACAAACAATTCAGCCAATGCCATCAGCCCAAAACCGATGGTTCCAAATGCCGCGTATAAACTAATGTTTACTGGCAGCTTGACCCAGTCACTGACAGCCCCAAGTAAACCAAAACATAGTGCAGCCAGTGTCAGCCATTTAAAAGCTGAAAACGATAAACTACGGGTTTGAAAATGCCGCAGTAATCGCTGTAATCCACTACTAAACTTCATAAAAGTGGCGCCACAGAAAGGACAAACAGACCGTAGCGGTTGGCCATAATAAGTGACCACCCGAGGCACCATAGACCGGTTGCAGGCTTGGCAATTGACCGTGCTATGTCGGCCTGCAAAATTGGGTGTTATCGGTGTAACCCGCTGAGGGCTGCTGGATGGGACGTGGCGGCTTGAAGGGGATGAAGTTGAGGACATTATGGCTCTCCAATCGAACTCAATAACGCCCATGGTACGTTGATCAAATGCGGTTGCCAAGCCCCTGTAAGCTAAGTTTTTGAGTTAGATCACACTCTGGGATACTTTGTTTTTTATGCTGGCTGTCCAACACACATATCTGGCAGCTAGGCGGAAACTTGCTGTGGTAAATGACCAGTGTGTCGCCGTGGCAGCCCCTGCAATAATGCAAGTCAGCCAAGCCAATTTTAAGCGCTTGCGCTACGACCCAGCCTTCGCTGAAATTGGCTGGACGGACTTTACCGTATGGCCTGCGTTCACGGATGTGGTTAGGAAAAGTACCGCAAAAAAAATCCCAGGCAACAATAATGGCGGGCACATCCATTTCAGTTTTGATGTCGGCTTGGCTGGCATGGCGGTACAGGGAGGCAAATAATGACAGGTAGAGCATGGACTCCCGCACTTGAGGGATCGCTTCGATGGCTGGCAGCAACCCTGAGCTAGGGCTTTCGCCTTGGTGGATAGCCCGGTGCATATCGCGAATTTCGGACAGGCTGATGCTTTTGATCAGTTGGCTGACATACGAGGTTCTGAGTTTGCGTTTGAGCAACTCGGTCGCCAAGCGGTAATTTTGCAGCCGCTCTTCATAGGACACGCCTTCAGCTATCATACTTGACCCCTGATTTGCCCAGAACCAGCCTCAATCGGCGGGCACGTTGTTCAACCGCTTCGCTACCCACGGCTTCATTGCGCAAGAATGTCCGCCAGGCACTGACCGGGAACCGGGGCGCGAAACAAAGCACATCACTACGTGCCAGGGCTTTGAGTTGGTCAACCGGCATTTCGGCCAATATGTGGACCGCCTCCGGCGTTAAGCCCAGGCTCACCATCGCCTGTTGTCGTCGTCCGGATTGGATCAGCTCATGCGCCAAGATCAGATAGTCCAGATTCAGATTGTAGATATTGTCATCCATCATTGCACCCCGATCAGAGCACTGTCCTGATTTGGTCGGCAACGGCCAGCACCTTCCGGCCATAGGCGACGGCGGCAGAGACATTTTGCCAACTGTGATAGCGGCCTATCCCTAATGCCAGATTATGGGGTGCCGATTGGATGGCTTCAGCCAATAGCAAGGCACCGATTTGTAGATTGGTGACGGGGTTAAGCAGATATTCCGGCTTGTCGACCCGATGACCGTGCCAGCGGAAGTTGATTTGCATCAGCCCGACGTCAATATTCCGGCTGCCTTCGGCAAGGGCCTTAGTTAAAATGCGGCGGGCTTCCTGTTGCGAAGCGGGAATGATGGCTTTTCCGGATTTATTGATCGCCCAAGGCCATGGGGTGATATGGTTTGGATCATTGCGTTTGGCGGATTCAACCAGGGCAACCGCGTATAAC
Organism: Methylovulum sp.; assembly: GCA_004299465.1. Taxonomy (GTDB): domain Bacteria; phylum Pseudomonadota; class Gammaproteobacteria; order Methylococcales; family Methylomonadaceae; genus Methylovulum. Next base: position 16,209 of record SCST01000684.1, read on the forward strand.
ACGTAGGGATCCAGTTGATGGTAGTTGGCAATTTGCCACCACAGCGTATTTTGTAAGCGGCTGTTGAACCCGTTGATTTTCGTTTGACGGGCCACCACAGGCCATTTTTTGGGTGCAGCCTGTTTCTCCAGCGCCAAGCATGACTGATTGGAGATGGTGAGTCCCAAACAGAGCAGCGCAGAAACAACGGCTTTAGTGGTCTGCCGCAGACAACACATTCCCCACTTTCCGGCTAGGTATTGATCCAATGGTTGATAGGGATTTTGTAAGTTTCTGGTCAACATGGCAGCCTCGCATCATTGGCAATGATGCGAGTCTAATTCATCACTTCAATTTCTATATGCACGAAAAACGACCGATTTAGGTCTATTTTGAAAGTTTTTTATGGCTACGTGTCATGCTTCTATCTATATCACGAGTTTTTGGAAAATGATGTGCGGCTTAGTAGATATTCAGGCTCTGCTTTCAACAGTCCAACTAAGATAATAGCGGTCGATAACGCTTGGGTAAGAGAAGTTTCTGTGCCGGGCAGATTGGTCGGCAGCATAGATTCTAGTGCCGTTTAGATGAGTCAGGCACTACTGAAGCAAGTCCTGCTGTTCGATTTACTTTGGTTTGTTGTTGTAGATTTGCAAGAAGCTCTCAAATATCTACATCACCAGGATTAAGGTTTACATATCGTTGAAGGGTTTTCCACGATTCGTGCAGTGTCACTTGTTGAACGTCAACAATGCCTGGTTTATATTCGAAAAGGCGGCTTGTTGCTTCGTGACGTAAATCGTGAAAATGCAAATCAATGATACCTAACATCTTGCATGCCCGCTCAAAGTTCGTCCCAATCGTTCGCGGATTGTAGGGGAAAATATATTCACTCGAAACTGCTTGCCTTTTAACAATTTTCCAAGCTGAACGAGGATACTTAAATCGTCGGTGATTACCGGCTTTTAAACGTGGGTGCTTTGCATCCCTCACTAAGCCTGTTGCATTATTGTTATCATTATCAGCCCACTCTAAGCGTGTTATTTCAGATAGTCTTCGGGCTGAATAAATAGCGAACCACATCAATTGCAGCATAGGAATAGTTGACCGTCTGCGTTGATAAAAATAGCGTGACAGTGCCCATAATTCTTTTCGGGTAGGTCGCCGCTCCCTTTCGATAGATTTTGCAATCAATTTTTCACGTCTCAATGTTTCGTAAGCATCATCGAATACAGCAAGATCAAATGTAAAGCCATTGACAGAGCGCATTGTCTTAATAGCTGTTTTAAGCCAAATTACATCGTTCTTAACAGTCTGCGGCTTAGCTTCCTTGTTACGCTCAATACAATGGGCGATCAATATCTGTGAAGTTAATTCTGAGATATCGAGTTCAGCAAGCGAATAATTTAATAATCGGGCTAAGTCGTAATTTTTCGAGCGCCCATAATTTTGACCAAATTGCGAAATATAATCTTTGATTATTTGAGCAATTTTGAGCGGTTTCTCTTTTGGTTTAAATACTTTCTGAGCAGATAACTCCGCTTCCCGCTTGGTTGCCCACGCTTTGACTAAAGTCTTAGTGTCAAACGTCTCCGATTCTTGATGGACTATTGAGCCGTTTTTAGCAATTCTTATTTGTGCGCGGTAAGATCTTTTGCCCGACTTCTTTTTGTATTGTGTGATCGTAGCCATATAATGCTCAAAAATATATTTTGAGCATATATTGTGCAACTACTCCCATCTGATCGAGAAAACGTCTAGGTTTTGAAAACCGGCAACGCCTAATGGTCACGCGAAACGTAGGGCGCGCCGCGCGCGCCTGTTCCGGTACCGAGCCGCCGATGGCGCACATAGCGCGCCCTACGGCGGGAAAAGACTTTTGCAAAAACTTCAACGCTTTTTGAGTCAGATGGGAGTAATACCAATAAATATCTAAAAATAGACTAAAAATATATAGAAATAATTAATATTAAAATGATTGAATCCAATAAAAACAATCAACAAGGCACTATTTACAAGGCATCGAGATTTTGTGTCGCGCCGATGCTGGACTGGACGGACCGGCATTGCCGGTTCTTTCATCGCCTGATTTCACGGCGCGCCTTGCTGTATACCGAAATGGTAACCACGGGAGCATTAATACACGGCGATCACCATCGCTTCCTGCAATTTCACCAGGCCGAACATCCTTTAGCCTTGCAACTCGGCGGCAGCAATCCGCGCGAGCTGGCACTGTGCGCGAAAATAGCTGAAGATTACGGTTACGATGAAGTGAACTTGAATGTCGGCTGTCCCAGCGACCGCGTGCAGAACGGGCGTTTCGGCGCCTGCTTAATGTTCGAGCCGGAACTGGTGGCGGACTGTATTGCCGCTATGGGCCAAGCCGTCAATATTCCGGTGACGGTTAAGTCGCGCATCGGCGTTGATGAGCGCGATTCCTATCCTGAGCTGGTGCATTTTATTTCGGCAGTAGCCGGCGCCGGCTGCAAAACATTCATCGTTCATGCCAGGAAAGCCTGGCTGAGCGGTTTATCGCCGAAACAAAACCGCGAAGTGCCGCCGTTACGTTACGACATCGTTGATCAACTGAAACAGGATTTTCCGGAACTCGAAATCCTGTTGAACGGCGGTGTAACGTCATTGGACCAGGCCGAAGATATGCTGCAACGGCTTGATGGCGTGATGGTCGGGCGCGAAGCCTACCACAATCCCTATCTACTGGCCGATGTTGACCGGCGTATTTTTGGCGATACCGGCACAGCGCCATCCCGGCAGGAAATTATCGCCGAACTGGTCCCTTACCTCCGCGAACAGCTTAAAACTGGCATGCGCTTAAACAGTGTAGCTCGGCATATCCTGGGGCTGTTCCACGGAGAGCCGGGCGCCAGGGGCTGGCGACGCTACCTGAGTGAACATGCCTGCAAGCCGGGAGCAGACGAGTCCGTCATTTTGAAGGCATTAACATTCACAGTTCATGATGTATACTGAACGGCTATTTTTACGCCATTTTATAACCGAGATTAAAAACCA
>SCST01000685.1 GCA_004299465.1 Methylovulum sp.
CAGGCTTGATGCCGTTTCTGCTAATGTGTGCGGCCAACGCACTGTCCATCGTCATCACATGCAACCCGAACCATTGCGGGAGGCGTTCCCTGACAAACGAACGGCCAAACGCAATCATGCCTTTATCTATCCGCGTTTTAAATTGCTTAAACTCACCGAGTACGCGTTGATGTTCGCCTTTGTGTTCGGTTTCGGCCGAAAAAGCATTGTCTTTCATCAACTGGTTTTCCCGGTCAAAATGCTGTTCGGTATGTTCATACAATTGCAGGAACAAGGCCGGAAAATCAGCATTGCCGGCAGAATCCAGCGCGTTTAACAGCTCAATAAATTCATCATGGTCGTTATCAATCAGGGCATGGCCCACTCTCGATGTGCCGTTTTTTTCAATCAATGCCATATCCGTTCACCCCATCTTTTAGGTATCAAAAACATAACGACTCTGCCGTTGGAAAAATGCGACTGCATGGATGCAGGAGGTAGAGCACCAAAAGTAGGCGCTTTAGGCGACGCAGGGAGCAGTTGCCGAGAACGCTGATGATTAAGATAGCATAATATTTTTTGTAACCATTCAGCTCATTGCCAAGCCATCTGAAGCGTAGGACGCGGCGCGCGCCATCAAAGGACTTACACGTTACCCACGCACAGGAAAAGGCGCGCGCGGCGCACCCTGCAATAGGCAACTTTAGCTTAAGGCTGAATAGTTACTATTTTTCTTGGATTATCTGCGTCATCAGCGTTCCATTGTATTTGATGACAGAATCGTTGCCCAGAAAGCTATACTCGCTCCACATGGGCTGTTTCCCAGCAGGTTTCACGCCATATCAAAAATAACCCGACGCGATCGGATAAACACGGCTTAACTGCGGCATGAAACAAGGCCTAAGATCAAATGTCGCAATAGCGACATGCACTCGAAACATTTGCCGACAAAAATATCGGCTTACTGACAATTCCAGGCCGCAGCGCCTAACCGCATTATGATGGATAAGAAACCATTAGGAATTACGCATTGACAAGAATAAATACTATGAATTAATTAGTTAAATTATCACATAGCGTAGATTGAGTTTACCCATAGGGCATAAAAGTGATAGCGTAACCCAACATGTAATCGTTTGATTTTAATTATCATTTAAATATCAATAATGGGTGATTTCGTAGATATGCTTTGGGCAATTCCAATCGATACGAAAACAGAAAACCTGTCAATGCGTAACTTCTAATTTTATAGTTTTTACCATTTTAATTCGTCGTCGACACCGCCGTCTGCGACGCAAGTGGATCAGGTATTGGCCCAGGTGCCGTTTGTTCAGCCCAGACCGCCATAGTGGTCAGCGTCGCCTCCCCGATGATGGTCGCGAATGAGGCATCGGCAGCATCACGACCTGTGCCGATACGTACAAACCCCTCAAGCGGCGCCATTCGTGTCGCATCAAATAAATACCAGCGCGAGCCCAGATAGGCTTCAAAAAATCCATGAAAATCAGGTAACTGTAACGCCGCGGCATACCCTGAAACATAACGTGCGGGAATACATAAAGCCCTGCACAAGGCAATGGCAAGATGCGCATAATCCCGGCATACACCTACGCGCTGTATCAATACGTCGCAAGCACTGGTACTTGCGCCACTACTGCCTGGTTGATAGTCGAGATGGCTGTTTATCCAGTCGCAAATCGCAGTAACCCTGAAAAATCCAGGCGGGACGTTGCCAAACGTCCGCATGGCAAAATGAGTCAAACGATCAGACTCGCAATAACGGCTAGGGTTAAGGTAGGGCAATACGTCGTATGGCAATTGGGCATACCTGGTTTCGACAATGCCTGACGTATCATAAATTTCCGGGCGTAAATCCACATTCGCACGGTATTGGAAATAGAACTCGCAGGGTTCAACAGCGAGCCGGTACACTTGAATAGCTTCCGTGCCCAGACTGCCAGTTTCGTATTGAATAGCGGGGGTTAACCGCACCGTTTCTTCGCTGATAGCCTGATGTGCAGTGCGTGCCGCCGCCACGTTAAACAGAAAGCTCGTGGGCGCCGTGACTGAATACCTTAAGTCGCAGCCTACTTGAATAGTTGTCATAGTGGGTTACCTTTAGCCGTGGGTAAATAAATTCGCCTTCATTTAAGCCTTCCATGAGTGATTCGGTTTGGCGAAGGTTGTTCCACAAACCCATGCGCCGGCAATTTTCAGTCAACAGGTTTCCGCATCGTAACAAACTCCTCAGCGGCGGTAGGATGAATGCCAATGGTCGAGTCAAAAACCGCTTTGGTGGCCCCGGCCCGAATGGCTACCGCCATGCCCTGGATGATTTCACCGGCATCCGGGCCGACCATGTGGATGCCCAGCACTTGATCGGTACTGCGTCTGACGATCATTTTCATCAGGGTCTTCTCATCCAGGCCGGACAGGGTATGCTTCATCGGGGTAAAAACGGACTTAAAAACGGCGACGTCTGAGTCGGAGTAGCGCTTTCTTGCTTCGGTTTCCGTTAATCCCACTGTCCCGATATTAGGCTGGCTAAACACGGCGGTGGGGATGTTGTCATAATCAACCGGCGTGCGTTGCTCCGAATAGAGCCTGTTAACCAGTGCCGCCGCTTCGGCAGTCGCTACCGGGGTCAGGCTGATTCGATCCGTCACATCGCCAAGCGCGAATAGGGAAGGAATATTGGTTTGATACCCGTCATTAACCTTGATTGCCCCGTTCTCCCCCAGCTCCACGCCAAGCAATTCCAGCCCTAAACCTGCAATATTCGGAGCTCGACCGGTAGCATACAAAATCAGCTCGGCTTCAAGTTCAGTGTCTTGCCCGGTACGGACAGTAAAACCGTTTGCTTTTTTCTCGATGGCGTTGATATGCGTGTTGAACAGAATATT
>SCST01000817.1 GCA_004299465.1 Methylovulum sp.
GGCAATGCATAAGCATTCAAATGACTGCTGCAATACACACACAGCAAGATAAGGAAACGATGTTTCATTAATTTACCTTAGTAATCAATCTCTACACGGCGGTTTAGTTCCCAGGCCGCTTCATCATTGCCGAATGCCGCCGGTTTTTCTTCGCCATAACTAACTATGCCTATTTGGCTTTCTGAAACACCCTGGATTTTCATCATACTGGCAACCGATTTTGCGCGCTGCTCACCTAGTGCAATATTGTATTCACGCGAACCCCGTTCATCACCATGCCCTTCGAGAGTGATATGTTGCGACGGGTTTGCCAGCAGGTATTGCGCATGGGCGGCAATAACCGGGACAAAGTCTTGCTGTACTTGGCTGCTGTCCAGCATAAAATAGATGGTGCGTTTTGACAGAGGGTTGCTTGGATCGCTAAATTCAGGGCCGAGGTTGCCGGCACCGCCGCTGCCTGAACCATACATGCCGGAACCACCCATTTCCGAGCCATTGATGCCGGAGCCGTTGTTTAAACCGCTGGTTGACGCGTCACTGACGCCGCTGGCACCCGCTTGGCTGCCATCAAGCAAGCTGGTATCTTTGTCTTCTGTGTCAGCGCAAGCCGTCAAAATGAGTGTGCTGATAGCCAGCGCTAATACTGTGTTATTCAATTTCATTTTTAATTTCCAAAGTCAAGTGATTGATAAAACCGGTAAGGCTAAAAGCTAGGGCGACCATGCTGGCTCACGAACTTCACCGCTATTAAATACCAGTTTTTGCTGCATTTTACCATCGATTGAGACTGCCGATAAGAAGCCCGTGCCGCCTTTTTTTGAGGCATACAGTATCATGCTGCCGTTTGGTGCAAAACTGGGGGACTCATCGGACGGGCCTGAGGTCAGGACATTAATGGCCCGGCTTGCCATATCCATGATGGCAATACGATAACTGCCGCCATTGCCGTGTACCATAGCAATATTTCTGCCATCCGGTGAGAAACTGCCGCGGGCATTATAATCGCCGGTAAAGGTCAGTCTTTTTTCCGAACCGCCCTGGCTGGAGGCAATATAGAGCTGTGGTTTACCGCCTCTGTCCGATGTAAAGATAATGCTGCTGCCGTCAGGTGACCAAGAAGGCTCGGTGTCAATCGCAAAGTTTTTGGTTAATTTAAGTAAGGAACGGCTTGCCAGATTCAGGACATAAATATCGGGGCTGCCATCTTTCGACAAGGTTAAGGCAAGGCGGGAGCCATCGGGAGACCAGGACGGCGCACCGTTGATGCCAGGGAATTCGGCTACGCGTTCTCTTTGTCCTGTTGCCAGGGTCTGGATATAAATAGCTGCCGATTTTCTTTCAAAAGAAACATAGGCAATTCTTTTTCCATCCGGCGACCATGACGGTGACATCAAAGGTTCTGCCGATGAGGCAATCGTTTGCGGGTTAAAACCGTCGGCATCGGCGACTTGCAATTGGTGATTAGCTGCACCGCTGCTGGTTATATAGGCAATCCGGCCACTGAACGCACCTTTCTTGCCGGTTAGCTTTTCAAAAATCAGGTCACTGATGTGATGGGCGGTCCTGCGTAAATCTGCCTGTGCCGAAGCCATTTTATAGCCTAATAATTGGCCGCCTTTATAGACATCAAGTAACTGGAACTGGACATCGTATTGGCCGCCTGCATTAGTGACGCGCCCGACCACCAGGTAGTTCTGGGCCAAGGCTTGCCATTCCTTAAAATCAACTTCCTGTGCACTACTGGGCCGGCTGGTCATAACCTGCTCAGCGAGCATTTTAAAATAGCCGCTACGTTCCAAATCTGCATTGACGACGGCACTGATGTCAACGGGTGCGCCTGTTGACGCAAAAGGCACGACGGCGACAGGTAGGGCGCTTTCCATACCTTCGGTAACGCTAATAGTTAATTCAGCGTGACTAGGTACTATGAAAAGTGAGATTAGTCCCAGAAACAATACCCTTTTAAAAAAATTCATTTATTTTCTCCTGAAACTTACAAAACTTTTTGAAAGATTTGATATATGCATTTCGACAGTTTTTCTGTCTTAGGATTGAAATAATCCTGTCCACCTTAAATCATTTAATCAATAACTGGCCCCGTTAATAAGGTCATTGAGGGCATAATTTATCATTTTCAGCTAGACATAAATTAAAAGACCTAAATTGCTTAGCAAACAATTCCTTATCATTGGGTACCCGTAGAGGAGATGCTTTATTGACGGCATTTTCCGCCGAACGGTCAAAAATTTCATCACCGCTGCTGGACATAACGGTTGCATCAATAACCGTACCATCCGACATCAAACGCACTTTTAGTATGCATTTTAACCCCTGGGTATTGGAAACGGGACGTATCCAGCTATTGTTCACTTTTTTCTTAATAGCAGCGATAACTTCTGCCAATTCAGCTTTTTGAGCTTCTGCCTTCGCAGCCGCCTTGGCTTTTTCAGCGGCTTCGGCTTTAGCCTTCGCGGCAGCTTCGACTTTGGCTTTTTCAGCGGCCTCTGCTTTAGCCTTCGCGGCAGCTTCGACTTTGGCTTTTTCGGCGGCCTCTGCTTTAGCTTTCGCGGCAGCTTCGACTTTGGCTTTTTCAGCGGCCTCTGCTTTAGCCTTCGCAGCAGCTTCCGCCTTGGCTTTTTCGGCGGCCTCTGCTTTAGCCTTCGCGGCGGCTTCGGCTTTAGCTTCCGCCTTGGCTTTTTCGGC
>SCST01000686.1 GCA_004299465.1 Methylovulum sp.
CCCGGCAGCTCCGGAAACTGGTGGCCGGCAGGCCTGCAATTTCCCAACAGCACCGGCGCGCAAAATAATATGCGCTATGCTTATTTTGCGACGATCCGGCGGCTCGCAATTGAAGCTAACGGACACGTCACCCTGTACGATACATTGGATCACCAGATAACGGGGTTTTCGCAGCAGCAATCATCGGGCAGCGCTATTACCTTAAGCAGCCAATACGGGATAGTCGATGTCAACAATCTGCCGGTGATTTCGATAGACAACATGCCGGTGCAGCAAGCCACCAAACAAGCACCGACGCCTGTCTATCGCGAAGAATCTATTAATACCTCACAATTGCTTCAGGAAGGCGATATTTTCGCTGCTATTGAAAAATTGGCCGGATTGAAAGACAAAGGCATTTTGACCGATGATGAATTCAACAGGAAAAAAGCAGAATTGCTGGCGAGATTGTGATTAATAAGCGGGGGAGTCAAACCGTTTTATGCTGTAGAACAGCTCGCACACAGCGCAAGACTTCATGTTTGCGCCCTTTGCCGCCCATTCGATGATCAAAACCAACTTCGCATTCGTCTTGAAACCGACGCTGTGTTCCTCATCCTTAGGCGCATCGAAATGGGGCTTTATCGCGCAGTTGTGTCGCCCGTTCACCATAGTGAAATTAGTGCGATTCGAGAAACAAGCGAACGGCTTGAAATGAAAAGTCTTTTAAACCACCTTGATAATTCTTGCGAATGTGATCTTACCAAGGCTCGTTATCGCGCCGAGGGCTTGATCGATATGGGATTTGGCATCGCTGATGCTGCCCATGTCGCTTTCGCTGAACAATTGGCAGAGATATTCATCACTTGTGATGACAAGCTATTAAAGCGGTGTGCACAAACCGCGTTGCATATTGTTGCAATAAACCCACTCGAATTCATAGTCAAGGAGCAGTAGCCATGATGACCACCGAAACTGTAATGCCTGAAGAGCAATTGATCCGCCAAGCAACTGATGCCTTGATCAACAACTTGGGCATAATGGAAGCCACCCGTTTTCTAACTATCAACCGCCAAAGCCGCTTAGAATCAGTGGATCGGCACAGGTTATGGCAAAGCGGGCTTGATAAAGAAGAGTTCTTCAACGAAGTTTTTGCTACGAAGAAACAAGCGCAGTAACAGCACCGGATTGGTAATTGTGGGGCTTTGGCGGCAGTGTCAGGCCCAACAAGTCGGTCAAAGGGACGCGCCGCCCGGTGGCGGTTTTAAAGTTCGGTTTTTTTCAAGGTTCGGCGGCTTCGTTTAAGCCCACAGAGGCGGCGCGCCGTAACGTTAGGCATGCAGCTATGGAAATGAAGTTTGAACAAACTATGGAAGAGTTTCTTAGTCCCGCAATTATGCGGAAAAGGCTTATTTCTGCTTCAATCTATATCGCAGCTTTCGAGTCGTTGAAAGAATCCATAGTAAGTAAAATCCGTTTTTACTATTGCTTAGATGATTCAGGGAATTCAAAACCTTGTGAGTCGCACAAAAAAGAAGTCCTGAGCAGAAATAAAAGTGCTGTCTATGCAAGCCTTGATTGGTTTAAAGAACGCCAAGCAATCAACGGGGATGATCTAGCAAAATTTGAACAAATCAAACTATGCCGGAATGATTTAAGCCATGAACTTTTTAGTCTAATAGGCTCTCGCGGCTTGCCAAAGCACTTCGAAACAAGATTCCATGAATTAGTCGAGCTACTCCATAAAATCGATATTTGGTAGGTAATGAACATCGAAATACCAACTGATCCTGATTATTTTGGGTAAGAAATTGATGAAAGCAAAATTAAGGTAGGTTCAGTAATGGCCCTACAAATGCTCATAGATATAGCATTGGGTGAAGAAGGTGTTGCTCATTCATATTACGAAACATTCAAAAGAACACACACCAAGAATAATGACTAATAATTGTGTCCGGTCCAGTTCTGTGCATTTTTCACGTTGCCTTCATTTAGCTTTAGTAGGTATTGCCGAGCCTAACAAGTCAGTCAAAGGGACGCGCCCCTTACCACAACGCTAGGCTAGTAGTACAACGTTTTTCTTCCCACTTGCTTATTTTTCTATTTTCTTAGCATGTTAAAATTAGTTTTATTGCCAACTTTCACAGCCTTAAACCCAATGAGATTAATATGAAAACGCCGATTTTATTCTTGAGTATGGCATTTACCACTGCCAGCTTCGCCGAACAAATGCCAGAACCCAATCCTCCGTTTGTAATTAAACGCCAATTAAACCAACGAATTACCCAACAACAAACAAGCAAAAGCAAGCCCAAAGAATGGATATTCCATAAAACAGCCGATGGACGTCATCCCAGCAACAAGGAACAGAGTATGGTATGGCTCATGAACCGAGCGCGGCAAAACCCCAGTGCCGAAGGCGTGTTCTTAGCCAACACAGGCGACAGCGACGTGGAAAATGCCATCAATTATTTCCATGTGGATATCGATAAACTGCAAGCAGAATTTGCAGAGTACGCACCGCATCCGCCTGCTGCCTTTGACGTTCGACTTTATAAAGCAGCGCTAGCGCATTCCAAAGACCTCATTGTCCGCGATGCGCAAGATCATAATAATCAATTCGACCGCATTAACAACGCAGGTTTTAATTATATGGCTGCAAGGGGAAGCGTTTTTTCTTATGCAGAAAGCGCACTCTATGGCCATGCAGGATTTAATATTGATTGGGGCAACGAAGCTGATGGTATGCAAACTGGTAGGGGACATCGCTCAGCTATAATGTCACTTGATGTTGATTATTACAGTAATGTTGGTATCGCAATCCTCTCTGACAACGACACTAACACAAATGTAGGTCCTTTGGTCGTCACAGGCAACTACGCCCAAGCAAATGACAACACACCTAATCACTACAACAGATTTATTGTCGGCACCGTATGGCGGGATAAAAATAATAACAGCATGTATGACATAGGCGAAGGTTTAGGTAATGTACAAGTACGTCCGCATGGCGGAACGTATTGGGCGAAAACCGCCCAAAGTGGTGGCTATGCCATTCCCATTACTTCCGCCGGCAGCTATTCAGTCAGTTTTTCAGGCGGTCAACTGAAAACCAAACAAACTTTGTCGGTCACTGTTGCCGATGACAGCATATTAATGGATTTAAAGTTAACTCAATAACCGCTATTCCATAGCTGCACATCGGGGCAAATTAGGTAACTACTCAGCCAGGGTCACCTCATTAAAATAAAAGCTTTTTAAAATCAATATGCTACAAGCATAAAAAACACCTTCAAATGGCGCTTAAAATTACAACCTATTGATTTAAAAATAAATTTAAAAGTCAAATGAGGCAGCCCTGACTACTCAGCCCCACCTTGAAAAAACATAAAAACTCAAGCACAGTATAGGCATGGAAAAACACCCCGACTTGTCAACCCTGACCGAGCCAGAAAAAGACGCGCTCATCCTCACTCAGCTGGGTGTTGTCGATGCGCTGCGCGAGC
>SCST01000687.1 GCA_004299465.1 Methylovulum sp.
GTTTTGTTGTAACCATTGGAATAGGTAAAACAGCGGCCAATATTTTTTTCAATTTAAACTTAATTTAAGGATTATCACTAATGACTAATAAATACCATACCTTTAGAGGACTGACTTCTTTTGCAGCAATAATTTTTATTGCAGGGTGCGCAAGCGGCTATGGAGGCGGGATGTTTGGCAATAATGGAACATACGGCACCAATTATGGTGCCAATAATTCCACGGCCGGTATTGGAGGCGCCGTTCTGACCGCTATAATCCAGAGCATGGCGAGCAGCGTCTTAAATGGACAGATCGGCTCGCAGCTTATGCCTACCGACCAGAGTTTCCGTCTGCAACAGTTAGGACAGATGCTTCAAACGGGAGTTGTTAATCAACCGCAGCAATGGTCCAATCCACAAACGGGTAGTGTTATTATGCTCAATCCTGTCGGCCAGCAAAGTGTTAACCCGAAAACTCGGCAAATCTGCCGTGACCTGGTGGAAACCCTGCATTTGAAAAGCGGAAAAAGCATTCGGGAAAACCGTCGTGCCTGTCTAATAGCCAAAACCGGCAAATGGAATCTGGTGCAATAAATGCTATGCACACCTATGGAGTCCGGTTACATTTCGTGCCTTTCAGCTCGTGCTCTATGCTCTATGGGTCGTGGACATTCGTTATACTTAGGAATTACGCATTGACAAGAATAAATACTATAAATCAATTAGTTAAATTACCACATAGTGTAGGTTGGGTTTACCCATAGGGCATAAAAGCGATAGCGTAACCCAACATGTAATCGTTTGATTTTAATTATCATTTAAATATCAATAATGGGTGATTTCGTAGATATGCTTTGGGCAATTCCAGTCGATACGAAAACAGAAAACCTGTCAATGCGTAACTCCTAATCATTATCCTGAGCGCTAAACTAAATGGCTTTATGATAAGGCGAATGCTACACTTTGAAGCGAAAACATGCTTTTTATCCCGACACCAGTATCTTTAATCAATCCACCTGAAAACGAGGCGCATCATGTCGATAAAAGAAGAGTTCGAAAATTTATTAGAATCAATCAAAGTAGAACGCGATGAAATAAATTTAAAACTACATTTGGCTTCAATGGAAGCGAAAGAAGAATTTGAAGAGGCGGAAAAGCAATGGGTTCTTTTAAAAGCCAAAGCCGCTGATATAGCCGATGATACGAAAGAAAGCTCTGAAGAGTTTATAGCTAAAGCCAAGATCGTCAGTGAAGAGCTCAAGGAAGCCTACCACCGAATCACCCAACGTCTTTCCGACTGACTTTTATACTCCCGCGGTAAACCAGCGATACAACGCCTTAGCACTCCCGCACGCGCGGGAGTGCTTCTCCCGATTGCCGCCCCCGACTACATGACTTCGACGCAAGCTTACCTTTGAGTGTCGAATATTAATTTCCCCAAAAGTGCTTGCCGAACTCATTTAACGAAGACTGGCCATTTCTAGTGCAAGCACTTATGAAACAATTAATATACCGACATGAATAGCCATCATAATAAACACTCGACAGACTCGAACAGCAATGCAAGCGTTTATGCCGGACGAATGGAATTACTGGCATGGGCCTTATTTGATTTTGCCAATTCCGGCTATACCACGGTCGTGCAAACCACGCTGTTTAATACTTATTTCGTTGCCGTAGTTGCCGGCAGTATCCAGGGCATCACACCCGGATTGGCGACTTTGCTGTGGTCATTGTCCATAGGCGCGGCAAACTTTGCAGTGATGCTCGGTGCGCCAATCATAGGCGCAATCGCCGATTACCGCGCCTGCAAAAAACAGTTCCTGCTGATTTCCACAGTGGGCTGTGTGTTATCGACGGCCTTACTGGCGCTAATCGGCCCCGGCGATATAGTGCCGGGCATATTGCTCGTCACCTTTTCAGCGATCATGTTTGCCGGCGGCGAAAACCTGATCGCGGCCTTTTTGCCGGAAATAGTCCCTGAACAGAAAATGGGCCGGATGTCAGGTTATGGCTGGAGCCTCGGATATTTCGGCGGCCTGTTGACGCTCGCGATTTGCCTGGCTTACATAAACTGGACCACGCAGCAAGGCGGGACGGAATCCCAGGCCATACCGGCGACGATGCTGATCACGGCGGTAATCTTTGCCTTGGCCGCCACGCCCACTTTTCTTTGCTTGCGTGAGCGGGCAAAGCCTACCCCGCCCGACCAACGCCGATCAATTTTACAGGCCGGGTTTAGCCACACGCGCGCAACATTTAAGAAAGCCGCGCGCTTTCGCGACCTGTTCAGGTTTTTGATTACGCTTGCCGTTTATCAGTCAGGCGTGAATACCGTGATTGTTCTAGCCGCTATTTATGCGCAGGAAGTCATGGGCTTCGATACCCGTCAGCTGATTATTTTAATCATGGTTGTTAACGTAACCGCCGCGGTCGGCGCGTTTATTTGCGGGCATTTACAAGACCGCTTGGGTTCCGTACCGGCACTGGCGATAACGCTTGTGGTCTGGATTATTGCGGTAACGGCGGCTTTGTTTGCCCGCGAACCCGCGCACATGTGGCTGGTTGGAAATATCATTGGCCTGGCGATGGGAGCGAGCCAATCTGTAGGACGGGCTTTAGTCAGTAAATTTTCACCGACCGAGCAGGCCGGTGAGTTCTTGGGTTTGTGGGGATTGGTTAACCGCTTGTCGGCTATCGTGGGACCGTTAAGCTACGGCTTGATTAACTACTGGAGCAAAGGTGATCACCGTTTGTCGCTGTTATCGACGCTGGCGTTTTTCATCATCGGTTTGCTTATGCTGCTTAAAGTTGATGAGAGACGCGGCAAAGCCGCCGTCATGGAAAATGGGCGCGATGTTTAAAATAATCGACGAGTCCCCATGTGGTCTATTGAATAAAACGGCGTAACTGTTAGGCTACAGATCAACACAGGTTGTCGTACCGAGGCACATCAGACAGAAACTGTTATCCTGTTTTGAACCACGCCAAAACTCGCCATCTCTGGCCGGGCGGCGCTGCATTAAAACGTTCTTTTTTTGAAAGTACACAACTCCCGATAAAAGTTCACATAGATGCCTGATGACAGCAGTTTTTTCAAATTGCGCGGGTTCCTTTTTAAGTTGCGTAAACGATTTTTCAGGCCACTCCCGGCAAGGCCGAACAACCTAATCGGAAAGTAGATAGCCACGGGAGCATCCACCCAGGCACAATGGAATCTTGCCCTCAGTCGACTCCATTCTCCAATAGGCAGTTCTGCTGGCGCCTGAAAGCCAAGGTAAATGTTAGCCAACGCCATATAGCAGCGCAGCTTAGCCCCGGCATGGCAACCGTCGAAACGCTGTTGTATTGCTGTCCAATCTATCTGACCGGCATAGTTCCGGCAGGCATACACAAATTCAAATAATTGCCGTAAGGATAGAAAAGCCTTGCTATCGTAATCAACAAGAAAAGCATGGATCACGTTGTGCATTACGAAGTGCGTGGGCGAAGGAATCAAGCATTCACCGCCTCGCCAATTTAGAGGCGTAGCATCCTGAATCATTTCTTCGCTACTCAACAACCTGGACACGTTTAAATGTACCGGATGGAGATGCAGCTCTACCCAAACCGGCCAATCCATGCTTCTGACCGGCGAACAATGGTGCGTAGCTTGCCCTGCAAAATCCTCCGCTGAGGGAAAATCATCAACATCTCCTGGCGTGTAACCAGCCGCTCGAAGCTGATTAATAATTTCTGGCAGCTTAGACGATGGAATCAGAATATCAATATCGCCAATAAATCGTTCAGCAATCGACGGATACAGGCTGCCAACGAGCGTAGCGGCGCCTTTAAGGAGTACCGGACGCACACCGACCTGGTTCAGTACCTGGATTAAATGGGCTAATTGATCTTCATAGAGGCGGTTATCATCCAGGTTAAGGGCATGGAAGGCGTCAAGATATTCTACGATTTCGCTTGGCAACGCCGACATCAGTGATTTTTCTTGCAATGCCCAGCGTAGCAGCGGCGTGACAAAGTGGGTGCTGGACAGTTGCAACACACGTTGCCACTCGGCTTCATTGGCGGGCAAGTCTTTTATGTCAAGCGGTTGATCCAGGGCGCCGGCAAGGCATTGGCTGAGCAAGCGGAGCGCTGATCTATTCGGCATGGTCAAGTAATTCCTCAATAGCCGACTTGGCGTTTGCCAAGTCGGCATAGCTTAAATCATAAGCCGGTGTTTGTTCGACGAAGCGGATAAGTTCTTCAAGCTTCGTTTCGGTTGCTGGATGATCCAGGTACATGTTGCCATCAAGCAGGCGCATCAGCGCATGAAAAGGCGTTAAAGGGCGGACAAGGGTATTATTGTCCGGCGCGTAAGAGGGAAACAGCATGAGCGATGGCGCGCATCCTGCGGATTGAGTCTTCTTTGCCTGAACATAGCGCACATCACGTCCATAGCAATGTACCGTTTGAAGCAGGGGAAGCTCTGGGTAGAGCAATTCTAAAATTGGCCAGGAACCTGTCTTTAACGAAAGTTGAGTAGGCAAAGGCCGTAATGACCAATCATCCATAGCCATCGCGATAGAATCATCGCCGAGATAAGCAAAGCCATGACCGACCAGATATGCGGTAAGCGTCGATTTACCAATGCCACTGACACCGGGCAGGAGAATGCTTTGTCCGTCCCGGCTTACCGCAGCAGCATGAAAGTAAGCCAGGAAATTGATGTCGGGATGCTCCCAATCCAGTAAGCGTTTGCTGATTTGCCCAAGTAACTCGGTAAGGGTCTCCACCTCGGCAATAAGTTCGTCTTGGAAACTCAGGCGATAACCGTCGGAGTCATTGATTAACTCAAGGATAGGCGCATCCTCAATATCAGCTATGGCGCGATGGCGGAAACGGGAAAAAAAAGTGCTGTCGATACTGGTCAGGGCGCCATGCAAGTGTAACCGGACACTATGGTTGCCAAAGCGGAACGTGCCGCAGTAAGCCGCTTGGCTTGATCGATTATCCCGCTCGTCAATTGGCGTCGATAAGCCAACAAAACCCGAAGCAGGGTTATTGTTGACCGAGGGCGACACGGAATGCACAAGGTCATTCAACCCCGCCATCACTTCCTGTACATCCGCGAAAGATTGTTCGATAGAAAGACCGAAATGCTCAGCGAAAACCGACGCGATTTCATCCTGCTCATAACCTG
>SCST01000688.1 GCA_004299465.1 Methylovulum sp.
CCGTGCCCGGTATTTTGATCTTGCTGGCCCCGAGAGGTATGCCGGCGCGCTGGGCAGGCTTAGTCATGTTGTTGCCGCTGGTATTTACCGAGCCCGAAAAACCCGGAGCAGGCGACATCAAGCTGAGCTTGCTGGATGTCGGGCAAGGCTTGGCGGTTGCCGTGCAGACGGCTGATCACTGGCTGGTCTACGATACCGGCACAAAATTCTCTGCCGAAAGCGATATGGGGCAAAGCGTGATCGTGCCTTTTTTACGCCTGCACGGTGTCGACAAACTGGATAAATTAATTATCAGCCACGGCGATAACGATCATATCGGCGGTGCGGCGTCATTGCTCGACGACATACCGGCCGACGAGGTATTGACCAGCGTGCCGGAGCAATTACGCAATTACGCGCCGGTCGAATGCCGGGCAGGGCAGTCGTGGGACTGGGATCATGTCAGGTTTACATTGTTATCGCCGGGACCGGCATCACCGGCGTCGGATAATAACCGCTCCTGTGTGCTGAAAATTGATGCCGAACACGGTTCAGTGCTGCTGACCGGCGATATAGAGGCGGCTGCGGAATCCTGGTTGCTTAAGACTTACCCGCAGCAACTGAAATCGGATGTGTTGATCGCGCCGCATCATGGCAGCCATACCTCATCAACGCTGGCGTTCCTGCAAGCGGTGCAGCCTGATACGGTATTAATCCCGGCGGGTTACCGCAACCCATTCGGGCATCCGCACCAGGATGTCCTGAAGCGCTACCGGCAAGTCAATGCCCACTGGTTCAATACCGCAGACAGCGGTGCGATAACTATCCAGGTAGACAGGAATGCCATAGCCGCGCACAGGCAGCGCGATATTGAGGCAAGGTATTGGCATCATAAAAATCATCAGTCCGTAGAAAAGTAACGGGGATGGTTCTTTTTTAACCACAAACAGGAAAAGGGTTTATGGAGCAATTAACTGATTTAAAAGCTATCCTGCATTCCAAACGCGCCAATATTTATTACCTGGAAAAATGTCGCGTCATGCAAAAAGACGGTCGGGTGCTGTACCTGACTGAAGCCAAAGACGAAAACTACTACTGGAACATCCCCATTGCCAACACCACCGTCATTATGCTCGGCACAGGCACATCCATCACCCAAGCCGCGATGCGTATGTTAGCCAGTGCGGGCGTATTGGTTGGCTTTTGTGGCGGCGGTGGCTCGCCGTTATTCTCCGGCAGCGAAATCGAATGGCTAACCCCGCAAAGCGAATACCGCCCCACCGACTATGTGCAAGGCTGGCTCAGTTTCTGGTTTGACGAAAGCAAACGCCTAGCCGTCGCCAAAACCTTCCAACAAGAACGGGTCAGCTACCTACAACGCATCTGGGCAAAAGACCGTGACCTAAAAGCCGAAAATTTCTTCGCGGACGACCCAGGCCTCAGTGCCGCCTTAAATAACTACGCCCAACAAATCCCCGACGCAAACAAAGTCGGCGACTTATTGCAAAAAGAAGCCCTGCTCACCAAACAACTCTACCGCTACGCCGCCAAAGCCACCCAACTCGGCAATTTTGTCAGGGAACGCGAATCCACCGACCTCGCCAACGGCTTTTTAAACCACGGCAACTACCTGGCCTACGGGCTCGCCGCCACCACGCTCTGGGTGCTGGGCATACCGCACGGCTTTGCCGTCATGCACGGCAAAACACGGCGCGGCGCATTAGTGTTTGATGTCGCTGACCTCATCAAAGACGCCATCGTCCTGCCTTGGGCGTTTGTCTGCGCCAAAGAAAAAGCCACCGAACAAGAATTTCGCCAGCAACTCCTGCAAAAATTCACCGAACACAGAGCGTTGGATTTTATGTTTGAGCAAGTCAAACAACAAGCCTTACGGGAAGACCAGCCATGATGGTGACCTTTGTAAGCCAATGCCAGAAAAAAGCCTTAACCCGTACCCGCCGCGTCCTCGACGCTTTCGCCAACCGCATCGGCGACAACACCTGGCAAACCGTCATCACCGAAGACGGCCTGATTGCCGTGAAAACCCTGCTGCGCAAAACCGCCACCAAAAATACCGCCGTGGCTTGCCATTGGCAACGCTCACGCAGCCGGAGTGAATTGGTTTGGATTGTGGGGAATCGGCGTTGTTTTAATGCGGAGGGGATTGTGCCTGTGAATAGCACCAGAAAGGATTTCAGTCATCGTGAATGGGAAAAAGGCTGGCACACAACCGAAATTATCGCCATCGCTTCGGCAATTGCAGGCTTATTCCATGATTTGGGCAAAGCCAACGATTTGTTTCAAGAAAAACTTAACCCAAACAAAAAAGGCAAAGAGACAAAAAAATTTGAGCCCTATCGGCATGAATGGGTGTCTTTACGGCTTTTCCAGGCGTTTGTTGATGAAAGCAGTGATCAAGAATGGCTTAAGCAATTGGCAAATGTTGATGAAGGTTTAGAAAACCAAGTTTTGCAAAAAATAGAAGTCGATAATCCTAACGCCAAGGAATTTAACAATCCATTCGATACCTTGCCAGCGTTCGCAAAATTAGTGGCTTGGCTGATAGTTTCACATCATCGTTTGCCTGCTTATCCCAATCAAGGTACAGCAGAACCAAGTCTAAAAGAACCCAATACATGGTTAAGCGATGCTTTGGATGACTCTTGGAATTCTCTCAATAGCCGCAATCACGAATGGAAAGAGGATGCTTTAAAAGCCAATTGGACATTTTCTAGCCACACGCCTTTAGTCAGCAAAACATGGCAGGATAAAGCTATTCAACTATCAAAACGCGCATTGGTTTGTCAGGGCTTGATGGCTGTTGATTGGCTTAGCCAGCCCTTTGTGATGCACTTGTCGCGTCTGGCCTTAATGCTTGCCGACCATCACTATTCTGGCAAAGACCCGCATCCCAAGTGGCAAGATGCCAATTATCTGGCTTTTGCCAATACCGACGACCAAAACCAGCCCAAGCAAAAACTGGATGAACACAATGTCGGCGTAAGCCAACATGCCTTTGAGTTTATTTTAAAATTAAGACGCTTACGCGAAGAATTGCCCACGCTTCCTCCCAATAAAACTTTAGCCAAAGGCCCGAAAGAAGACAAAGAACCTTGGCAAACCAAAGCTTACCAAGCTGCACAACAGGTTCAAAGCCAAGTTAAAGAGCAAGGTTTTTTCGGCATCAACATGGCTTCGACCGGAAAAGGCAAAACCTTGGCAAACGCCAGAATTATGTATGGTTTAGCCGATGAGTCGGAAGGTTGCCGCTTTAGTGTCGCTTTGGGTTTACGGACACTGACCTTACAAACTGGCGAAGCCCTACAAGAACGCTTGGAACTTGAGAAAGCGGACATTGCCACGCTGATTGGTTCACAGGCCATCTTGCGTCTGAACAAAATCAATCAAGGCAAACAAACGGATGACGAGCCATTGGCGATTCGCGGTAGCGAAAGTTTAGAAATGGAGGCGGATGATGACGGTTTCGATGTTATTTACGGCATCGAAGTCTACGAAGGCCAATTAGAAAAATGGTTTAAAAACAAGCCAAAAGCCAAAAAACTGTTACATGCGCCCATCTTGGTCAGCACGATTGACCACTTAACACC
Organism: Methylovulum sp.; assembly: GCA_004299465.1. Lineage (GTDB taxonomy): Bacteria > Pseudomonadota > Gammaproteobacteria > Methylococcales > Methylomonadaceae > Methylovulum. The sequence goes on from SCST01000688.1 coordinate 3,588, forward strand.
AGCCACCGAAGGTGTGCGAGGCGGCAGGCAAATTGTGCCAATGTTGCGCTTATTGACATCCGACTTAATTTTAGATGAGCCGGACGAATTTGACTTAAACGATTTGCCCGCATTAGCGCGTTTGGTGAATTGGGCTGGTATGTTGGGTGCAAACGTGCTGGTGTCTACGGCAACC
>SCST01000689.1 GCA_004299465.1 Methylovulum sp.
CATGCGGCACCTCCGGCTGCAAGAGCAATTAAAAGACCCGCCATAACCAGCGCCGTCAACTTTTCGGTTTTTTATGTAGGGTACGCACCGCGTACCTTATAGAATTATGATAAAAATTACTGCAGCGGTACGCGATGTGTATCTACGAAAGATTACGAGCCATGAGCAGATGCCGTTTTTAAACAAGTTTTACTGACAAGCCGGCTTTCAGGCCAATAGCAACATCCAAATAAACCTTTTCAAAATTTACAGGGAAACACTATGCGTACCCACAAGTGCGGAGAACTCAATACACAACAGCTAGGCGAAACCGTTGACATCTGCGGTTGGGTACATAGACGCCGGGATCATGGCGGCGTTATTTTTATCGACTTACGCGACCGCGCCGGCATCGTGCAAATCGTTGTTGACCCCGACGCCGCCGAAACCTTTGCGATTGCCGAACATGTCCGCAGTGAATATGTTTTAAAAGTCACAGGCCTGGTCCGCCACCGCCCGGCCGGCACTGTCAACCCCAATATGCACTCCGGCGAAATTGAGCTGCTCGCCAGACACATCGAAGTTCTGAACGAATCCGAAACGCCGCCATTCCCTGTGGAAAGCGATATAGAAGTCAATGAGGAACTGCGTCTGCGCTATCGCTACATCGACCTGCGCCGCTCTGCGATGCAGGAAAAAATGAAAGTGCGCCGCGATGTCACGCGCGTCTTGAGAAATTTCCTCGACGATAACGAGTTTTTCGAAATCGAAACACCTTACCTGACCAAGGCCACGCCGGAAGGCGCGCGCGACTATATCGTACCCAGCCGCACACATGAAAACGCCTTTTTTGCACTACCGCAGTCTCCGCAGCTATATAAGCAAATATTGATGGTAGCGGGCATGGATCGGTATTACCAAGTCGTACGCTGTTTCCGTGACGAGGACTTACGCGCCGACAGGCAGCCTGAATTTACGCAGCTCGATATTGAAACGTCGTTCATGAACGAAGATGAAATCATGGCGATCATGGAAGAAATGATCCGCCAACTGTTTGCGAAAGTCATCAATGTCGAGCTCGATGCGGTATTCCCGCGCATGACTTACCAGGAAGCCATCTCGCGCTTCGGTATCGACCGCCCGGACTTGCGCATTCCTCTGGAGCTGGTCGATATAGCCGACGACATGAAGGCTGTCGACTTTAAAGTCTTTTCAGGCCCCGCCAACGACGCTAAGGGCCGCGTCGTCGCGATGCGCCTGCCCAACGGAGGTGACTTAAGCCGCAAGGACATCGACGACTTGACCAAGTTCGTCGGCATTTACGGCGCCAAAGGCCTGGCTTATATCAAGGTTAACGACTTGGCTGCCGGCCTCGACGGCTTGCAGTCGCCGATTGTTAAATATGCGTCTGCCGACATTTGGGCCGGTGTGCTGGCCAAGACCGGTGCGCAAGCCGGCGACCTGATTTTCTTTGGCGCCGACAAAGCCGATATCGTCAACGAGGCGATGGGCGCGCTACGCGTCAAGCTGGGACATGACCTGAACTTGCTGCAAGGCGACTGGAAACCGGTCTGGATTGTCGACTTCCCAATGTTTGCCTGGGATGAAAAAGCCGGACGCTACAGCGCGATCCATCATCCGTTTACCGCGCCCAGCTGTTCGGTGGAAGAACTGGTAGCCCATCCCGGCACGGCCTTGTCGCGCGCTTACGACCTGGTATTGAACGGCACCGAAGTCGGCGGCGGTTCTATCCGTATCAACCGCCCCGCAATGCAACAAACTGTGTTTGAGATTTTAGGCATTAAAGAGGACGAAGCCAGGGAAAAATTCGGCTTCCTGCTGGATGCGCTGAAATACGGCGCGCCTCCTCACGGCGGCCTGGCATTCGGCCTGGACCGCCTGGTGATGCTGATGACCGGCTCGCACTCTATCCGCGATGTCATCGCCTTCCCTAAAACCCAGTCGGCGGCCTGTCCTTTGGTCAGTGCGCCGGCGCTTGTTAGCGATGAGCAATTGAAGGAGTTGGGGATACGCTTGATTAAACCGGCGGGAAAAGAGAAAGTCTAAAAGCAGGTTAAATAGCCTGCCTCATACGCACTAACTTAAGATATAAACCACGAAGTTCACGAAGAAAAGGTAAAAACTTCGTGTTCTTTGTGTTCTTCGTGGTTTCAATCAATCTGCTCGTTCTTTATTGATTGATTGGATACACGGCTCACGGCTTGATGTTTATGATGTGTGTACGCGCTCTAAACATAAACTCTCCACACATCAACAACGTACTTGTGACTAACAAAAACCCTCTTCAAGTTGCCGTTGGCGTCGTAAAAAACGCAACAGGCCAACTCTTAATCTCCCGGCGTGATAAATCTTCGCATCAAGGTGGCTTGTGGGAATTCCCCGGCGGCAAAATCGAGGCAGGGGAAACGGCTGAAGCCGCACTGACCCGTGAACTCAAGGAAGAGCTTGATATTATTGTTCATACGGCAATGCCGCTGATTTCCATCAAGCACCAATACCCTGGCTTAGCGGTGCAGCTTCATGTGTTTTTAGTGGAGCATTTTTCAGGCAAGCCTAAAAGCTGCGAAGGCCAGCCCTTTAAATGGGCTGATCCCGCTGAATTAACGCATTATGCCTTCCCGGAAGCCAATCGGGCGATTATTACTGCCGCGCTATTACCACCCTGTTATGCCATTCTCGACGATACCGACGCGTCGCAGCTAGTGGCAAATCTGCAATGCATGTTGGGCAAAGGCATTAAATTGATACAGGCGAGGTTAAAAAGATTAGCCCCCAAAGCCGTCAGCCGATTTGTCGACGAAGCTTATCCCCTGTGCCGCCGACAAGGTGCGTTACTGCTGATAAATTCCGCTGTTAACATCCCTGATGGGCTGACTACCGACGGCATTCATTTAACTAGCCGCGACTTGCTGGCCGCACACCAACGGCCGGAATCCGCGCAGTGGGTTGCCGCCTCCTGCCATGATCTCCGGGAATTATTGCAGGCCCAAAAAATAGGCGTTGATTTTGCCGTTCTGGCACCGGTATTGCCGACCCAGACGCATCCAGGCGTTCGCACATTAGGCTGGGAACAATTCACGCAACTGCTTGCAGAGGTTAATTTACCCGTTTATGCGCTGGGCGGCATGTCTTCATCTTCGCTGCTGACCGCACGCTTGGCAGGCGCACAAGGCATCGCGTCGATCCGGGCTTTCCTGGATTAGCTTTCCTGGGCAGCTATTCAGCCATAGCTTGACACTGATGCACACTGATAAAGCGATACCCCCAGAGGGATTGCTCATATTGTTGGAAATAACAGGTGGGAAAATATAACGCTGATGGTTAAGATAACATAATATTCTTCATTGAGTTATCCGTGGTTATCCTATTCATCTGCGTTCCATTGTATTTGACGGGCTGGATACCTATTTCTGGATTAAATCAGCTTGCCAAAATATATCGCCGTTCTCGTCGTCGAGCAAAAGCGGCTCGCCGGGTATTCTCTTTTCTTCCATCGCCCACTCACCCAAATCTATTAATTTACAACGCTCGCAACAGAACGGTTTAAACAATTGTTCCGGTACCCACGGAACAGCGCGAGCGCAGGTTGGGCATTTTACGATCAACGGTTGACTGGATGCCGTCATCAGAACAGGCAACAGGTCAATGTGAAAGGAATATCATCCGGGCTTTGGATCGGGCGTTTATCGTCAACGGGCGGCACCATAAACCGGACAGTGCAGCGGTGCTTGCCGCCGCTGATTTCCGCAAAACACGGCAGCGATTTATCCAGGCTGATCTTGAGCATCTGGAATGGCTGGCTGCGATCCAGCGAGAACTGGAAGAAGCCGGCGGGCGCGACTTCTTCGGTAGAGGTGTTACTGTTGCGTATAAAGCTGAGGATCAGGTCAATACCTATACGTATATCGTTGAACGGGCTACTCCACAGCTCCAGGTCTTTTTTCCGGGTCGCTTCATCCTGCTCCAGCCAGTAATGATATTCCGGCAAATCGAAAGAACAGGTTCCTCCGGGAATTGAACTGCGCTGGGCTATACTTTGGAATAAATCGCTTTCCATGACATTGATACCGACTTTTCCCGTCACGGCATAAAGCTTTTTACTGATCTTGGAAAGTTCTGACAGGATGTTCTGTAATTTTTCAGAGTCTACGCCCTCGCTATTCGCAATTTTATTAAGTGTTTTCGCATTGCGGTCGAGCTCCTTTAATATTTCCGACTTCAGGTCGTTGCGCCTGAAAATTGACATAATGTCTAACAGCACCATAATCGCCGCGCGCTTATCCGCTACGGTAGCGCCTTGGGAGAAGTGGCTGAATTGTTGGAATAGCTGCTCTAGCCTTATGAAAACACGGATACGTTCATTGAGTGGAAATTCATAGGTAATAGTGTTCACAGACAAGTTAAATCCTGGCATCGCTTATTGAAAGATACAAATTGTGCAGTTTTTTAACCCGTTCTGCAAGTCCGTCATCGGTCTTTGAGTTATCAATCACGTCATCTGCGCGGCTTAGCCTGAATGCGCGCGATACCTGGCTGTCAATGATGCTCTGTATTCTTTCCATTGTTAAATGATCGCGTTTTCTAACGCGCGCCATCTGTTCCTCAACAGGACAATCAATCACCAGTATTCTATCTATAAAACCGGCAGCTTTGCCGGTTTCAAATAATAGCGGCAGGCAAATGACGCAGTAAGCGGTACTGGCTTGCTGGACCAATTGCTCGATGTCTGCCTGTATGGTTTGGTATATTAACGGATGCAATATCGCTTCAAGTTCCTGTCTTTTATCTGCATCGGAAAATATAATCTCCCTGAGCACCGCTCTGTCCAAGGCGCCATCCTGGTTCAGGATACTTGCGCCAAAAACCCGCCGGATCTCAAACAATGCAGGTTGCCCGGTTGTTACCAGGCGACGGGCGGCTTCGTCGGCATCAATGACCGGCACATCGAGTTCGCTGAATATCCTGGCAACGGTGCTTTTACCGCAACCTATGCCGCCTGTAAGACCAATTTTCAGCATCTTTAAAAGCCGGCCAACCTTAAATAAAGCTGGTTGATGTCATTGCCCCACAGCAACGCTATCCATCCTGCCGCGGCTAAATAGGGTCCGAACGGGATCGGGATCGTGTGATCGCGCTTGGCGACAAGCATCATCGTGATGCCTATCACTGACCCTACCAATGAAGACAATAAAATAATAACCGGCAAATAATGCCAGCCCAGCCAGGCGCCCAATAAGGCCAGTAATTTAAAATCGCCGTAGCCCATGCCTTCTTTACCGGTCGCGAGCTTAAACAGCTGATAAACCGTCCAGAGCACCAGATAGCCGGCCACCGCGCCGATAATACTCGCATGCGCATCGGCATAGACATCGGACAGGCTCAGCAACAGCCCCAGCCAGAGCATCGGCAGCGTAATCGCGTCGGGTAGCAAGTGATGGTCGATATCAATAAAACTTAATGCGATCAGCGACCACGTTAACAGCAGCGCAAAAACAGTTTGCGGCGCATAACCGAAATGCCACGCGACTATCGCGGAAGCCAGCGCCGTGAATATTTCGATTATCGGGTAACGCGGTGAAATAGAATTGCGGCAATACGCACACCGTCCTTTTAAAAAAATATAACTGATAACAGGAATATTCTGATGGGGCCTGATAGCGGCATTACAATGAGGACAACGGGATAACGGCAAAACCAGGTTGAACGCTTCCTGTTCGGCCTCAGCGGCAAGCTCCAGGTGCTCGAGGCATTCTTTGCGCCAGTTCCGGTGCATCATG
>SCST01000690.1 GCA_004299465.1 Methylovulum sp.
GGCTGGACATGCTCAGGCTGGACGAAGAGAAGAAGATTTGCGGCATTCCTTACCTGAGTTCCGTCAGCGAACAGGATAATGGACGCATCAAGGCGTTATTGCAGGCCGCTATCAACGGAACCGCCAGTCATTTTGAATTCGTTTCCGCCGGGGACGTGCGGCTGTATTTCAAGTCCTGCTTTATCCCGATCAAGGATGCCGACGGTAAGGTGCTGAAGCTGATGGGCCTGACCGAGAACATCACCGAACGCAAACTGGCGGAGCTTGACCGGCTGGAAAGCGAAGGCAAGTTGCGCGAGCAGAAGGAGCTTTTGGCGTCGGTGTTCGAAAATTCGCTGGACGCCGTGGTATTGATAAACTCGGGGGGAATGATCACCGATTGGAGCCGGCAGGCGGAGAAGATTTTCGGTTGGACGCGGAAGGACGCTGTCGGGCGGCTGTTGCATGAAACGATAGTGCCTTTCCGCCACCGCGAGGACCATGTTCGCGGCATGGAACATTTCCTGGCCACCGGCGAAGGGCCAAGGCTCAACATACGCGTCGAGGTTCCCGTGCTGCATCGCGACGGACGCGAATTCCCCGCCGAATTATCGATTTCGCCGCTCAAGACGGCGGACGGCTATGTATTCAGCTCGTTTATTCGCGATATTTCCGAGCGCAAACGCATGGAACAGCAACTGGCGGAACGCGAGGAACTGTTTCGCGCGATTTTCACGCAGGCGCCCAGCGGCATCGAACTGATAGACCCGGAGACCTTGTGTTTTATCGAGGCCAATCCTGCCGCCTGCCGGATGCTGGGCTATACGCACGGGGAATATCTTCGCTTACGCCTGACGGACATCCAGGCCGAGATGAACGAAGAGAGGCTGACAGCGGCGGTGCGGGAATTGGAGGCATCGGACGGCGCGACTTTCGAGAACCGGCACCGTTGCAAGAACGGCGACATCCTGGATGTCGAAATCAACGCGCGTTTATTGAACCTGCACGGCAAGCGCCTGCTGGTCGGCGTCTGGCAGGACATCACCGAGCGCAAGCGAGCGTTGGAGGACCTGGCGACGCGGGAACGTGAATTTAGGACATTGGCGGAAAATTCGCCGGACAATATTGCGCGTTACGATTGTCAAGCCCGCTTTCTGTATGCCAACCCGACGCTGGAACGCACGCTTGGACAGGCATCGGCGGACTTGATAGGCAAGACGCCTATGGAGATTGTTCCCGGCGGGCTTTTTGACGACTATCAAAAGGCGGTTTTGCAGGTCGGCGTTACCGGGGAAAGCACTGATTACGAGCAAATCGTCCCTGTTGGGGAAGGGCAAGTCCAGGTGCATGCCATCCGCCTGGTCGCCGAAATGAGCGCGGATGGAAGGCCGGTTGGCGTGCTGGGAGTGGGGCGCGACATCAGCGAAATCAAACAGGCCGGAGAGAGCCTGCGCATCACGGCCAGCGTGTTCGATAACAGCCAGGAAGCCATCCTGATCACCGATGCGGACAACCGCATCATGGACGTCAACCCGGCTTTCTGCCGCATTACAGGTTACCGCCGCGAGGAGGTGCTCGGTAAGAATCCGCGGTTGCTGAGTTCGGGCCGGCAGGACATGATGTTTTATGACGAGATGTGGCAAGCGCTGAAGCAGAAAAAAGCCTGGCGCGGCGAGGTATGGAACCGGCGCAAGTCCGGGGAGATCTATGCGGAGTTGCTGTCGATCTCGGTTATTTGCAGTGATGACGGCAAAGTGCAACGCTATGTCGGCGTGTTTTCGGACATCAGCCACTTCAAAGCGCATGAGGCTGAACTGAGCCGCGTCGCCCATTACGATGCGTTGACCGGCATACCCAACCGGGTGCTCCTGGCCGACCGCATGAGGCACGCCATTGCCCAGACTTCGCGCGAGCAAAACAGGGTCGCGATCTGCTATCTTGATCTCGACGGCTTCAAAGCCGTCAACGACACGATGGGACATGAGGCCGGCGACCAGGTTTTGATCGAGGTCGCCAAGCGCATCGGGAACACCATACGTGGCGGGGACACCGTTGCCCGTCTCGGCGGGGACGAATTTGTCGCGCTGCTGCTGGGACTGGAGCAAGACGATGAGTGCATGGCGATCATTGAACGCCTGCTTGCGGCGATAGCCCAGCCGTTTACTGTCAAGGGCCAGGCCCATGTGCTGAGCGCCAGTATCGGGGTCAGCATTTACCCGCTGGATGACGAAAACCCGGACACGCTGTTGCGTCATGCCGACCAGGCCATGTACGTGGCCAAGCAATCCGGCAAGAACCGGTTTTGCATTTATGACCCCACGCTGGAACAGCGCGCCCGCAACCGCCGCGAATTCCTGGAAAACATCCGTTATGGGCTGGAACACGGCCAATTCGTACTGTACTACCAACCCAAGATCAATTTGCGCACGAAACAGCTGGTTGGCGCCGAGGCGCTGATCCGCTGGCGGCATCCTGAACGCGGCCTGTTGCTCCCGGCGGAGTTTTTGCGCGCTATCGAGAACACCGAACTCGACATCGCGATCGGCGATTGGGTGGTCGCCGCCGCGCTCGCCCAAATGAACTGTTGGCACGACGGCGGACTGGATCTCGAGACCAGTGTCAACATTTCTGCGTATCACCTGGAATCTCCCGGTTTTGCGGAAAAGCTGAAGCAACAGCTCGCGCATTACCCCGGCATAACGCCGGGCAATTTCCAGATAGAGGTGCTCGAAACGGTGGCCCTCAATGATATCGGCATCGTGCGCGAAGTCATTGAGACCTGCCGCGAGTTCGGCGTGGGCTTTGCGCTGGATGATTTCGGCACCGGTTATTGCTCGCTGTCCTACCTGGGCAGCTTGCCGGTTGATGTGCTCAAGATTGACCAGTCTTTCGTGCAGGATATGCTGGAGGATAAGGGCGACAAGGCTATCGTCCAGGGCATCATCGCGCTGGCGCATGCCTTCGGTCGGCAGACAGTGGCAGAAGGCGTCGAGCTTAAGGAACATTACCGGGCCTTGCTCGATATGGGTTGCGAGGTTGGGCAAGGCTACTGCATCGCCCGGCCGATGCCTGCGGATGAGCTGTTGAACTGGCAAGCGGCATAAATACGTATCTAGGAATCACGCATTGACAAGAATAACTCGTCAGTCGCAAGTTCTCTGATTCTTTGACAATTAATTGAAAGCATAGATTCTTCTCCCAAAAAAAGCCCATGCAAAATTACATTGACCTGGCTTTGAGTGATTTTCGAAGCATTTTTATGTGGCGCACTGAAGAAAATTAGTGGGGGATATTTTTTGCGAGTTACCTTAAGCCCATTCCTCTGCGCAATATGCGCTCAAACACTTGAATTTAGATGAAAAGATGTCTGTCAAGATGATAGGATGTTTGCACGCAAACAACTAACTATCGTCCGGAGTCACTAGCTACTATGCAGGCTATA
>SCST01000691.1 GCA_004299465.1 Methylovulum sp.
TCGACGACCTTAGGTTTCAGCAAGGAAGATGCGGCGGCGCTGGCAAAGATCGATACCTGGGCCAAGCGCACCAAAACCGGTGATACCTCGGAAATGGCGGATGTGCAAGAAGCCGATCCGGTCTGGTACCAGGCCACATCGACTATCGATAATTGTTTGGGCCAGGATTGTGCGGATTACGCCGAGTGTTTCCTGGTCAAGGCACGCAAAAAAGCCCAGGAATGCGAGATCCTGGTCGTTAACCATCATTTGCTGTGCGCGGACTGGTCGATTCGTGACAGCGGTTTTGGCGAGTTGTTGCCGAATGCCGAGGTCGTGATCATTGATGAAGCGCACCAATTGGCTGATACCGCATCCAATTTTTTAGGCATTACCGTGGGCGCCAAGCAGTTGAATGACTTGGCGCAAGATGCGCTGATCGAATATTTTAACGATGCCACCGATATGCCTGATTTGCGTAGCGCCTGTGAAGATTTGGAGCATGAAGTCAAGGATTTGAGATTGGCGTTCGGCATCGAGCTGAAGCGCGGCGAGTGGCGGGAACTGGAGCATAACCCTCAAATTATGGCGGGATTGCATGCCGTCAAAGAACAATTGCAGCGCCTGACCGACCAATTGGAATTGGCATCGGTTAAAACCAAAGGCCTGGACAGCTGTTTTAAGCGCGCCGATGAGCTGGTCAAGCAATTGCAGGTTATTCTCGAAAACAACAGCGGCAAATGGATACGCTGGTATGAAGTCCACAGAAAAACTTTTACGTTAAGCCGTACACCGCTGGACATTGCCGGCGAATTCCGGTTGTTTATGCAGCACCATAAGGCGACGTGGATTTTTACGTCGGCCACGTTAAGCGTTGCTAACAAATTCGACCATTTCGCCAATAACCTGGGGCTAAGCGAGGCCGGCAGCGCCAGTTGGGCCAGTCCGTTTGATTATGCCCATCAATCCTTGTTCTACCATCCCAAAGGTTTGCCGCACCCGAATGATCCCCAGTTTATCCCGTTGATTATCGACTTTGCGCTGCCGGTGCTTAAGGCCAGCAAGGGGCGCGCATTTTTCCTGTTTACCAGCCACCGCGCGCTTAAACAGGCCGAAGACCTGCTGAAAAATAAAATCACTTACCCTTTGCTGGTTCAGGGCAGCCGGCCCAAAGCGATATTGCTGGAGCAATTTAAAAAAGCCGGTAATGCGGTGCTGCTGGGCACATCGAGTTTCTGGGAAGGCGTCGATGTCAGGGGCGAAGCCTTATCCTGCGTGATTATCGACAAACTGCCGTTTGCATCGCCCGGTGACCCGGTGTTGAAGGCTCGCCTCGACGCGATGACGCAGCAGGGCAAGAACCCCTTTTTCGAGTACCAGATACCCGCCGCCGTGATTGCGCTAAGGCAAGGCATAGGCCGCCTGATTCGTGACGAAACCGACCGGGGCGTGTTAATGGTCTGCGACCCGCGTTTGTTAAAACGCGCTTATGGGCAGATGTTCCTGGACAGTGTGCCGCCGATGAAGCGTACCCGCGAACTGGCGGATGTACAGGCATTTTTTTTAGAACAGGCTTCAGAGGGAACTAAAGTATGAAATTATTAGCAGTAGAAACGGCTACCGAAGCCTGCTCCGCAGCCTTAGCGATAGACGGCGTAATCACCGAACGATATAGCGTAGCGGGCAATACCCACAGTAAGCTGATTTTACCGATGATCGACGGCTTGATGACCGATGCCGGATTAAGCCCAAGCGACCTGGATGGCCTGGCGTTCGGCTGCGGTCCCGGCTCGTTTACCGGCGTGCGCATAGCGACCGGCGTCATACAGGGTATCGCGTTCGGCCTGGATTTACCGGTGGTTCCGGTGTCTACACTCAGGGCTATTGCGCAGGACTATTTTGATCATGATGACGGTCATGATGTCGCTTTTGTCGCGATGGACGCGCGTATGGGCGAAATTTTCTGGGGAGTCTATCAGCGTAATGCCCAGGGCAACGCCGAATTAATCGGCAACGAAGCGGTGATACCGGCCACGGCAATTGTCTTTCCCGATCTTTGCGGCATAGGCATAGGCACGGGCTGGGCCGTGTACCGGGATGAATTGACTGAGCGCTTGGCTGGCCGGGTCAGCGCTTATGAAACGGATCATCTGCCCAGGGCGAGGGCGGTAGCCCGCTTAGGCGAGCAGGGCTTTAGAGACGGCTTGGCCGTGCCGGTGGAGCTTGCAATGCCGGTCTATTTACGCGACAAGGTCGCTAAAAAGGAATCGGAAAGGTAAGTCATGCATACGCAGATACTGAAAGCCAACGAGGCCGACGAATACTATTTCGACGAAGGCTGTTTCATCCTGGAATTGTCCAATACCGCGGCCGATCCCGATGTGTCGATAGCGAGGGCGCGTGTCAAGCCGGGCGTAACGACCCAGTTGCATCGATTAAGCGGCGTTATTGAACGTTACGTCATACTGGCCGGCAAGGCGCTGGTTGAAATCGGCGAACTCCCGCCTCAAGCCTTGTCGGTCGGCGATGTAGTGATCATACCGCCGCAATGCCCGCAGCGGATTACCAATACCGGTACAGACGATTTGGTATTTTTGGCCGTTTGCTCGCCGCGTTTTACCCGCGATGTGTATGAGGCTTTGGGCTAAACGTCA
>SCST01000692.1 GCA_004299465.1 Methylovulum sp.
TGATCGTCTCGAACTGGACCATGACACCAAGGGCGAACCAGGACTGGTCGAGATCGTGTCCACGATCTTCAGGAAAATCGACGACTGTCAAATATTTGTTGCCGATATCACTCCGGTCGCCGAGATCACGACAGGTACGGCGGCGAAGAAGATCCAAAATCCCAATGTCATGATCGAGCTGGGCTATGCCATCCGTGAAGCCGGTCCGCAGCGCGTCATTACAGTTGCTAACCTAGCCTTTGGCGGCAAACCAGAGGAACTGCCGTTCGACTTGCGGCACCGGCGTGGTGCGATCACTTATCGCCTCGACGGTGCAAAGGATCCGGCTATCGAAAAGATTCGAAGGGATCTTGTTAAACAGCTTGTGGCGGCGCTCAAGACGAATTTGGCAGCGCCGAGAGAAGACCAGTTGATTCGCAACCCAATGCCAGCGCTGTCGGTTGTGGCAACCGAGGATATCCCGAAAGTCTTGGTGGTTAAGCAAGAGGTGCAACTGAACGATGTGCCATCGCTAGCTGACATCATGACCAAGACACCGTTAAGAACAAAGGAGCAGCAGAAAGACCCAGCGTCGCCGATTGAAGGCGTTCTGCCGTTTGATATATTCCAGCGCAGGCGCGTTAAACCGTTTAAAGAATGGACAGAAAAAGAACTCGAGGGGTACAACAAGCGCGTGCAATGGCACTACGACAGTTATAAGACGTACCTTGAACATCTCAAAGAGTACAGGTTACTTCTACAGCGAGCTGTGCGTATTCGGCTGGCCGTTGCGAACCAAGGGACACGACCTGCGTCAGATGTATGGGCAAAAGTCACATTCCCGGACGGTATTCAGGTTTACGAAGATGATGATTTACCAAAGGCACCAGATCAACCGCCTCCGCCTCTGGAGCCTTATGAAATCAATCACCATGCGATATTGCGGCACGCACCGTTCGATACGTCGTATTTGAAGAAGCCGCCACGTATCGCCGATGACCATAAATCCATCATTTTTCAAACTAAAAAGACTCAGCAAGGCTTTCAGACGCTATTCACATCGTTCACGATTGTGATGAGCACCCAGGCGGATATCCGTTCGTTCGAGGTTAGCTATCAAATCGCAGCAGATGAACTGCCAGAACAAACAACTGGCGATTTGTACTTCGAAGTGCAACAAGCTGAGTAGGCCCCATCGCCTTACACGTCTAGATATGCAGGATGATCGGACTACCACTACAGGGAACCAAAACTGGTGACAGTCCGCTTTGGGTCGCTTGGCGACCGTCTGCTCTTCAGATTCATCGCCGGAAAGCTGTCATTGAATTCCGAAACCTGAAAGCGGCCGTTCGTCACTGAGTCCAACCGACCCTTAGCGGACTGCTGCCTATGGTTTTGAGTGACAGCAATTGAATGGGTAACTGTCTCCAGGTAAGCTATACACGCATGATCGAATGACCTCATAATCGTCTAGCCTTGCTCCCCGATTGGAACCCTTAGTATTAAAATGGTATTGATCGAAACAACCGTGGAGACAAATATGGAACTATATGTTGGAATGGATTTGCATATAATGAATGTGGTCAGACAACTAATCGACGAGCGGATCAAGTCATGAAGTGTATTCAAAACATAGTATATTGAAAAAAGAGGCTACCAACATAAGACGGGACAAAACAAGAACTCGTTACGGTAATTTTGTATCATGAGTTAATGACTAAAAAAACAAAACAACAGCAGAAATACGCGCAACGAGTGTTGCGGTCATCACCGAACTAGTTCGTGGCGGCAAACAGAGTGTCCGTAAATTGGCGGCACAGGTAAAGCGGTCTAAAAGCAGTGTGCACCGCCATAAACAGGCGTGGTTAGGGCGTAACCGGCATCCTGAGTCTGCACTCTGGGAAACGGAAGCAGGCCAGGCATGGATGAAGCTGTTGGTGGTTGCCGTGCTGTACACGTTTGGCATGGAATGCCACGTTGGGGCGGATAAGTTGAGCCACTTTTTCAAGTTGATCCGTCTGGATGCCCATGTTGGCACATCGGCATCGGCACTGCGCAAGCAGATGAACCAGATGGAAAAGTTATTGCCGCTGTTTCAACAATACTGCGAGAGCCTGGCTTCAGGCCAGCGCCGTCAGGCGGTGGTGGCTGCGGATGAAACTTTTTTTGGCGAGTTTCTGATCCTGGTGTTGATGGATTTGTCTTCGGGCTATTTGATTTTGGAGGACATTAGCAATGACCGTTGTTTTGAAACGTGGCTAGGGAAAGCCGCCCCGCGTCTGCAAGCGCTGGGGATTGATGTCAACCATGCCGTCAGCGACCGCGCCAAGGCTTTGATCAAGTTAGCCATCACCGGCTTTGACTGCGCATCGGGGGCGGATACCTTTCATGCCCAACAGGATGTTAGCAAGTGGCTGGGGGCTAAGTTGGGCCGGCGCAAGGCACAGGCAGAAAAACAAGCCGATGGCATCGCCACGAAATCCGCCTCCACCTCAACAGGGCAACCGAACACCGAACATGGACAGGCCTGTGCTGACAGTGAAACGGCGCTGAGGGATTATCATGAAAACCTACTGGGCATTGGCGATGAAATTCATCCCTTTTCGGTGGTTGACAATTCCCGGAACGATTCCGGAAAGGTCATTTCCAGGCTGGAACAGCGGGCACAAGCCTTTGGAGCGATAGCGCAAGCGCACGACATAGCCGATTCAAGACAGACACTGAAAAAATTTCGTAATCAGTTTAGCAGCTTAGCAGCCCATGTCGAATTCTGGTGGTTGTGGGTGATGGAGACGTTAACGGGTCTCGCGGTTGATAAGGCAACACAAGACTGGCTCACCCACCGGCTGCTGCCGGTTATTTATTGGCACCAGCAACTGCACAACAGCAAGAACCCCACACAACGGGAAAAATATAAGCAGGCTTGGCAACGTGCCGCCCATGCGTTGCAGGCGGATGCCTTTAGCGGGGCAATGCCCGAAAATGAGCTGCAGCGTTGGTTGGAATGGGCGGAATGGATGGCGGGAAAGTTTCACCGCAGCTCCTCGGCTGTGGAAGGACGCAATGGTTACCTGTCGCAGATGTATCACAACGGTCGAGGCCTGACAGAAAAACGCCTTCGGGCATTAACGGTGATCCATAATTACGGGATTAAACGCCTCGATGGGACGACAGCGGCGATGCGTTTGTTTGATCAGCCGTTCCCCGACTTGTTTTCATGGCTGGTTACAGAGATGGGCGAGCTTCCTCTTCCTAGACAGGGAAATAAGCGTGCCACCCATAACCCTTTGTTTTTGATAACTGTCCCGTCTTAAGTTGGTAGCCAAAAAAGATAAGGATTTTCATGGAAAAAAATATTCAGTTTGAATTCCTGCCAATAACACATAACTCTGCAAAAATTATTATTCCTAAGCGATTTCGGGATAATATTTGGGCTTCAAAAATTGGCGATATTCAAAGATCAATTGAAAATGTCTTATCAACCAATTCTTTAATTGAATTTAATTTTACCGAATGCCGATGGGTTGATCCGCTTCCATTACTGTC
This sequence comes from Methylovulum sp., assembly GCA_004299465.1. GTDB lineage: Bacteria > Pseudomonadota > Gammaproteobacteria > Methylococcales > Methylomonadaceae > Methylovulum. The sequence goes on from SCST01000692.1 coordinate 3,526, forward strand.
TATGTTAATGGAAATGGCAAATGCAAAAAAAATAGGTCATGAGGTTCAAGCTATATTTCCCCAAGGCGACAAGGGCTCTAAACAAAGTGAAAATAGCTGGACATACCAAAGTTCCCCAAATCGTTTCTTATTGTTCCTTGCAAAAGAAGGAGTTTTTAAAGAGATATTAGAGCACAATATTTCAGCAAAAATAGGAAATAAAGCCTTAGATCATGACGCGATAAAAAATTGCGAATTCCTACCTGCATTACCTTCTTATGCTGACTCGAAGTTTATTCCAGTCAAATTGTTTGAAA
>SCST01000693.1 GCA_004299465.1 Methylovulum sp.
CATTAACCTCTTTATAATTAAATAGTGCTATTGTAGCTATCGGCCTACTTGCATAGGCTACACCTTTCTAAAACTTAAGGAGAAAAGATTATGGCGAATATATGGGAAACCTGGGGCAGTCTTATGGACAGCTTGACCAGTCAATGGTTAGACCTTTGGTATGATCACCCGGATACGAGCAATAAATCAATTAGTGGCGACGCTTATGATAACTCCCTTTTTGGTAATGGCGGCAATGACACCATAACCGGTTATGCCGGCAGTGATACCTTGGTGGGCGGTTATGGCGCAGACAAGATGATCGGCGGGTCTGGCGATGACTTTTATTACGCCGATAATAAAGGCGATGTTGTCATGGAAAATCCTTATGACGGGACGGACTCTGTAGGCTCAACTCTCTCATACACACTTGGAGCTAATCTCGAAAATCTTGTTTTATCAGGAACAGCTAATATCAGTGGCACAGGAAATTCTTTCGAGAATATCATTGTCGGTAATGACGGAAATAATTTATTAAAAAGCGGAAACGGCAATGACTTGATTTCAGGCGGTCTTGGCGCTGATACGATGATTGGCGGAGGCGACAGTGACACTTACTATGTAGACAATACTGGCGACGTCATAAAAGAAACGTCCACTTTATTAACCGAGATAGAAACTGTAAGTTCTACCGTTACCTACACGCTTTCAGCTAATCTTGAATACCTTGTTTTAAGGGGTACAGACAATATTAACGGTACGGGTAACGCCTCAAACAACTCGCTTGAAGGAAATAACGGTAACAACATACTTCACGGCAAAGCCGGCAATGACAATCTGTTCGGTTATGACGGCAATGACGTTCTTTATGGTGAAGGCAACAATGACAATCTTTTGGGGGGAAATGGTATCGATACCCTGTATGGTGGATCTGGCGACGACAGATATTTTGTAGATACAACGACTGACACCATAATCGATTCTTCCGGTACGGAGACCGTACAGTCCAGCGTGTCTTATACACTTGGAACGGCTATCGAAAGACTTGTTCTGACCGGCCCATCTGCCGTTATGGGAACGGGAAATACTCTTAATAACTATATTAGCGGTGATGATGGTGGTGCGGCTAACAATATATTGGATGGCGGTACAGGCGACGACACGCTAAATGGCGGTGCCGGCAATGACAAGCTAACCGGTGGTACGGGTAGCGATACACTGATGGGTGGACTGGATGCGGATAAATTTATCTTTAGCGCAGTAACTCAAACCGGCGTTACAGCAACTACCCGCGACACTATCAGCGATTTTTCTGCCGGTGAAGGTGACAAAATCGACTTGTCCGCGATTGATGCGAATGCCGCTATGGCAGGAAACAATGCATTTGCTAAACCAACTGTAGGCGGCACTTTCTCAGGTTCCTTCGCAAATCCCGGTGATTTATATTTCGACCGAACCGTACACATTCTTTACGGCAATAATGACGCCGATGTAGCGGCAGATTTTTCGATTTTGCTCACAGGTGTAAGCACTGTCAGTGCAACGAATTTTGTGTTCTAAGTTATTCTTTTGCCACTGGCGACAATCCGGTAAGGTAGGTACGCTGTTTTGCCTACCTTTTATCGCAGAAAACAACCATTCCGTCTCCTGCCAATGCCACAACCCAAAAAATGCTGAAATTGCTGAAATTGAAAGCGGTTTAAATAAGCTCAATCAACTAACAACACCGTCTTATACCCTGCCACAAGCCATCCTGCCATTTTTTAAAAAACTCAGCCTTACTGAGCGGTGGATCACCATCAGCCTGATGGTGATCGGCGTAATGCTGTAAATACCGCTCATAGGCATCATCGCCGGACAGTTGGCGTACGCCTTGCCAGAAGACCTTGAACTTAGCCAGCATCAGTCTCTTACCCAATCCTCAACCAAACGGCTGGGGCTATGCGGCGATTCTGCCAGCGGCGGCGTGGTTTTCCCGGTTAAATAGCGATGGCATATCCGCAGCATATCAAACACAATCAACCACACCAGGCTCACAAAAGCGATCGTGATATATGCATCGAGATGCAGGTTAAAAATTAATTGCGGCGCAATCACGGCTTTTTCCGCCGGTAACAAGCCGGCTGCGAGCTTGCCGGCCAAATCATCAGCCGCGGCAAAAAAGCCGATGCGCGTATCGGCACTGGTGATTTTTTGCCAGGCTGCGGTGCTGGTAATGACGATCAACCACAGTAACGGCGCTCCGGTCACCCATGCATACTTGAGTTTATCGGATTTGACCAAAATCCCTGTCGCCACGGATAACGCGATCGCAGCCAGCATTTGGTTGGCGATGCCGAACAGCGGCCACAGGATATTAACCCCGCCGTTAGGGTCGATCACGCCGATATACAGGAAATATCCCCAGCCAGACACGACCAGCGCACTGCTGAATATTACCGAAGGCGTCCATGAGGTTTCCGCCATTTTCGGCCAGATATTACCGAGCATATCCTGCAACATGAAGCGCCCTACCCTAGTGCCGGCATCGAGGGTCGTCAAAATGAAAATGGCTTCAAACATGATCGCAAAGTGATACCACATCGCCAGCATGCCCTGGCCAAAGGCGCTGCCGAATATGCTCGCCATGCCGACGGCGAGCGACGGCGCGCCGCCGGTACGCGCAAACAGCGTGGCTTCGCCCATTTCCCTGGCTAAATCCTGCATTTGCATCGCCGTCACCGGAAAACCCCATGATGAGATTTTTGCCGCCGCCTCGACCGCTTCCTTGCCGACCACGCCGGCAGAGCTGTTGATCGCAAAAAATACGCCGGGATCAAGCACCGTTGCCGCTATCATCGCCATAACGGCGACAAAAGACTCCAGCAACATACCGCCATAGCCTATCATGCGTATATCACGCTCATTCGCCAATAATTTCGGCGTCGTACCGGAAGCCACCAGCGAATGAAAACCGGAAATCGCGCCGCAGGCAATCGTGATGAACACAAACGGGAATAATTTGCCGCCGAAAATAGGCCCGGTGCCATCTATAAATTGCGTGACGGCAGGCATTTTGACATGAGGCTGCAACAGGATAATCGCTACGGCAAGCAGGGTTATCGTGCCCAGTTTCATATAAGTCGATAAATAATCGCGCGGCGCCAGCAGCATCCAGACCGGCAGGATAGCCGCTGCAAAGCCGTAAGCCATGACCCACCACGCCAGCGTCAGTCCTTCGTGGTCGAACCAGCTGCGCAAGCCTTCGTGATGATCAACCCAGCCGTCGTTGGCGGCGGCTGGGT
>SCST01000694.1 GCA_004299465.1 Methylovulum sp.
AACTCGGTGGATTCCGTCCACTACGGTCCAGCCCTAAGTCTATGCGCCCGGCCTTCATGGTCGCAGAACCGGCAGAGCCTTTTAGGCCGCCGTCCAGCACCGCCCCTTCCGCCGCCGCCACCGCTATTTTTCCGGCATTAGAGCCGATTTCAGTCGGGACATAACGAATGCCGGATGCCGCGCCGTCGCCGACAGGCAGGTCCAGCACCGCACTAGCGCCCGACACATCGATTTGCGAGCCTTGCTCGAGAATGACATAACCGCGTTGCGCTTTGAACGTAATATCGCCGCCGTCCAATACATCGCCGCTACGCCGCCCGGCGGCATCCGGAGGATTCATGCGCGTCGTGCCGGTCGCGAGTAATTGCCCGTGTTCGCCCAGCCATAACGCCTGTGCGGCATTGTATTCGACACCTGGATCGGCACCGATATCTAGGCTGATTGAGCCGGCCGGCGCATCGATCAAGCCATCGACATAGACGCCGCCTTCCGTCGACGCCAAGCTGATAGCGGCTTCCTTATCCGCTAAAATCTCAGTGCCGGTCTCCAATTTGACATTGGTTTTACTCGTCAGCGTTAAATCGACGGCGCCGCGTAAATGCTCCGGCAAGGTTTCGATACGGCTGAAGTCGGCTATCGATTCGCCGCCCGCTTGTTGCCGGAAATCGCCTTGCAGAACCCGGTTTTGTTGGACCAGTGTCAACGACGCGCCTTGCTTGACAGTAAGATCGCCGGCGTTAGCGCTTAAATTAATTTCGCTGAACCCTGATTGATTAGCGAGATCGAAATGCCCGTTTCGAACGCCGAGAACCAATGCCGATGCCGCCGCTTTAGCGTCACCAGGCGCGCCGACAATAATTTCGCTGCTGCTAAGGCTCAGGCTGCCGCCCTCGGATAAGCCATAGGCTGACAACTCGCCATCCAGATGCAATACCGCTGATTCATTGCTTCCAGCCGTAAGGCTGATCGCGCCGCCCCTGCCCTCCGTAAGACCGTTGTCCTGCGCCAGCCAGGCGCCGCCGTCAGCCCTGATCTCCGAACCGGACTTCATATTTAAATCGCCTGCCGCCGACACGACAATAGCACCGCCGTCAATCGCCAACGCTTCGGTAGGCGTGGCATCCAGGCCCTGTGCAAAATCGTTGACCCAACGCCCCGACACATCGAGCACAGACGCGGAACCCACATTGATAATGCCGGAATTTTCAGGGAGGCCGTTATTGTTGCTGACCAGCTCAATTGAGCCGCCGGCCGAGTAAATATCCCCCTGCACATTGATCTTGCCGGCCTCCAGGTTAAATTCGCTGCCGGCTTGCATCGCAATATCGGCGGCGACCCTGACCGCGCCGCTTGTCTTTATGCTGAATTTTTGTATCCCCGAATCATTGCTTAATGCCGTAGACAGCACTAGGTCGGTTGGCCTGTCCTGTTTGCTGGGATATTTATCGTCTACGGCAATATCCACGGCATTTTTTTCAGTCTGGATCAGCACATTCTGGACGTTCTGGATATTATTCAAGGTGGACTTAAATACCGTGGTATCCAGAGAAAAAGAGCCGCCATAGGCGATAGTCTCCGCCGTGCGCTGGAAGGTATTATTTGCCGCCCCGGCGACTAACTCGCCGTTCCATGACAAGCGCGGCGCGGCAATATTAAGCGCACCGGCCGCCAGGCCTTGCGTATAGCCTTGCTCGAAACGGCCTTGACCAAACTGCGCCAGGGCATCCCATACCTTGGTCACCCCCCATTTTTCATGCACTTCATTGACCACGCCGAAAACCGCCGCATAATGCTCATTTGGGTCGGCGTCGCTGATATCGACAATTTTGCCGTAATCGGTCAACAGCTTGGTCGTACTGATATAACCCTCGTGAAAATCTAACGAACCGCCGGAAATATCAATAACCGCCTCATTATTGACAATCACATCGCCGCTGGAGGTCAGGTTGATCTCGCCACCGGTCCCAAGGCGCTCGTCCAGGCTGCGTTCAAAACGAGCGACTGCGCCGCTGGTATCGACAATTTCAGTATCTTTGCGGATATCGACCCGTATGGTTTGCCCCTGCAGTACGCCGCCCTTTTGTAATGGGGAATCCCGCAATTCAAACGATTGCACGGACATCTCGGCAACATTCCTGTCGATATCGGCCTCGACATGCGCTGTTCCCGAAACATCGATGCGCGCACCCTTATCGAGGATGATACGACCCCGATTACCATCGCCCGGATTTTCAACATTATCCGTCGCCGTTATATTCACCTTGCCGCCCGGAGCGACTATCGACGAGCCGGACTGCATATGCACGGTATCCGCCGACACTTCTAAATACGAGGCCGGCTGGACCTGTTCATCAATCGCCGAACCGCCGCCTGTATCGGCAATGATTTGCGTCATGCTGCCCGGAGCAAACGTAACATTGGACTGGGTGCCGAGACCATCGTTTAAACCCTGGATTCGGTTTGTTGTCGTCGCTATCAGCGCCTTACTTTCCTCTTTACCGCCTTCCCTGGCCAATAAGCGGATGGAACCGTTGACGTTGACCGATGTCGTTGCCGTGACGCGCCCGCCCTGGTTGACGGCAAACCCGGCCAAGGTCACATTGCCCTGGCGGGCCAGGATATTGCCCAGGTTGGAGACCTTGCCGCCGGTGCCGACTTCGACCAGCAAGCCCGCGAACGGGCTTTTACTATTAGCCGGCTGCAAGTAAACCTTGTCCTTGCTGGCAACCAGGATAATCTGCCCCTGCTCATCGGCAGTAATCGAGCCTTCATTATTGACCGTAGGAGCCGCCATGATCAGGCGGCCGTTTTTACCGATATGGATATTCGCACCGGCATCAACCTGGATTGCCGCCGTTTTAGGGTCACTATCCGAACTCACAAGCGCCGCGTTGCCGGCAGTCGCATCGAATTCATTGACAATGCCGCGTTCAAAGACCTCGTCAGAAATATTTAACGTTGAAGCGACCATTGAATTGACGTCAACAACCGAATCCTTGCCGAAGACAAAGCCGTTTTTGTTATACAGGTAGATCTGGCCGTCGGCGGTGACCTTGCCGAGAATCCGGCTGGGGTCATCCTGGAAAATACGGTTGAGCGCGATAGAAGAAGTGCTGGGTTGTTTGAATTGGACCTGGTTTTTAGCGCCCACATTAAAACTTTGCCAATTTAGGATGGCTCGTTCGTCGTGCTGATCGATGCGCAAGGTATCGCCGATAACCTGGTTGCTTGCCGAAGGTTGCTGGGTTACCGGGTTCATTGACGCCCAAACCTGCGCGGGTACCGGCAATTCAGCATAAACAGGTGAAACAGACCCCATAAATACGCTGCCGGCTATTGCCATGCGCACACAAGCGGACAATGGTCTCAACCGGAAAATATCCATTGTTGTTATCTGTTGGGTTATGCTTCGTTTATTACCCATGTTCATTCACCTGCTTGCAAAAAAAGATTTAATGTAGCTATTCATCTAGCAGCCCGCTTTCGTAGGGCGCGCCGCGCGCCTTATACCCCACATGCCGCGCCGACACATCAAGGCAAGGCGCGCGCAGCACGCCCTACGGCGCCTGTATGCTGTTATATTTAAAACATCCGGCGAGGAATCGGCAGCGTTCGTATCGACACAGGATACCTACCCGCCATAGTTGATTTCTTACCCAGTAAAAACTGGCTTAAAGGACGCAATCGGCACAAAACACTTAAAATTCCGTTGCAATATTGAAATGCAATTTTGGATCGCCTTTTTGTACCGGCTCTAAATCGAGCAACGGGAAACCCAAATCCAGCACACCGACAAAATATTTCCACAATTGGAATCGCATGCCTAATCCGGCGCTCGCCAAATCGTAAGTCTTGGCATTGCCGGGCAAAGCCTGCTGCACCCAACCACGGCCGCCATCGACAAATACCAGGGCCTGTAATTTGTTGATAGTGTCCCTGTATCCCGGCGCCAAGTGCGGAGAATGCAATTCCAGCGAAGCGATCATACCGTCATCGGATAAAGCCTGGGTTTCGAAATAACCGCGTATGCTTTGCATGCCGCCAAGTGAAAACTGCTCATTACTGATTAACGGCGAATCCGCCGCCTGCCCGGAAAAGCGACTGGAAAATTCCATGCCGTAAGGCAGGTTATGCGTAAAATTAATCCCGCCCGTTAACACCGAATAATTTGCCCGCGCATTAAAGCGCTTGTTTTCAAACTCGCTCTGCTCGTTACCCATGCCGCGTACCGAAAAATTGACGCCGACATTAAAGGAAGTCAACGATTCTTTACCTCTCAGTGAAGAAGCATACTGCAGCATGAAAGGCAGGTAGGTTATCGGGGTCCGTATCGTATCGGCGCCGATTAAATTAAGGTCTTCCTTAAAATCCTTGTAATCAACACCTAATGTCAAGGTGTGAAAATAATCATCGAGACCCGGCAGCGGCTTTATTAAGCGGGCACCGTAAATCTCGCCGATACCGATGACCGACAATGCACCGGCGCTGGCAATCTGCGCATTCGATGACGAACTGACGGCATAAAAAGCAAGTTTTGCATCGGTATTCGGCACCGGCAACACATAAGTGCCGGCCCAGACATCGACTTCTTCATTATTCTCGGGAGAAACCTGGTACATCAGCGACGCGCTATGCAATTTTTGCCATAAGTTATCGTAATGCAATGAGGTGACTAATCGTAAACGACTCGTCGATGAGGTGTTGCGTCCGTTTAATTCAACCCGCCCATGTAACGGCAATGAATCTTTAACTTTTAAATCAACTTCCAGCGTTCCCGGCGTCTCCCCGGCACGCAATACCGGCGTCACCTTGCGGTCCGCGCTTTGATTATCGATTGCAGCAAGTTGCGCCTGCATTTTCGGCATATTGGGCACATTGCCTTCAGCCAGTTCCGGTACGCCGGCCTTGATAGCACCTAAGGAAAAATAGCGTGAATCCTTAATGCGCAAGCGCGAAACCTTTCCTTCGACCACTTGCAGGTAAACAACGCCATTCTTGACATCCTGTTCGGGAATATCCACCGCCACCGTTTGATAGCCTTTGGCCTGGTAAATCTTTTCCAATGCATCACGGGCCTGTTCTACGGTATCGATGGTTTTTTTAGGCCCTAAAAACGGGTAGACCGCCCGCTCAAGCTCAGTCCGTTCGAGCAGGGTATTGCCTTTTACACGTAATTCCAAAAGATCGAAACCCGGTTGCTGCACTTGCTGAGGCTCAGCGGCAACGGAAAAATTGATAGTTATCCCTAAAATAAAGCATAAAGCCGCTCGTTTAAAAAAGGTGCTTCGCTGGGTCTCTTGTATCCGCATGTTTTTTATTGGCTATGTTGAATCGCGTGTGGACTATACCTGTCACTTCCAGGAGCAATCAAGTATTTTGTACCGCTAAAGATAGGGAGTGATTGAAAATATTGCACTAATTACAAAGGTTCTTTATAAGGCATTCTATTAAGGTTATATTAATTTTTGATGACAGTATCCGGCTTCCGCTGAGTCCTGCACGCCCTGTCCAATTTCCATCCCCCTTAAATGCACCAAGCCAATCGTCGCGAAACGATTGGCTTGGACAACTCGGCAATCCCTTACCGATTTCAGCTCATCAACATATTGCTAGGTTATTTGAACTGGATACCGCCAGATGTACTTGGATTGTAAGCTGCAGGCGCACGGCAGGCATTAGGAGCCAGGTCTTCATTATTCACTATAGCGCCGTGGGTGAACGGGTTAACCGGCTTGTCGAAAGAGATGCCACCATCCTTTAACGGCGTAAACGACTGAGGCACAGCTAAGAATCCGCTCTTACCCCATGAATGCACAGCAGCCTGGTTAGTCGCCGACATCACGATAGGGTTGCCTGATTGCTTGATCACTTCATCGACAACGGCTTTTTCACTTTGGTCGAACACATGGGATTTGTTGTATTGATAAGTCAATTCGACCCAATCCTTGTATTTACCGCGAACAACCTTATCTAGCGTAGGCTCTACACCGTCAACCTTGATAAAGCGATAGTCGAAAGAACGCCCGGCATTATGCTCGGTGCCTTGCAAACCGATGGCCCAACGCACGCCATAAGTATTGTTAAACGAGGTGCCTACCGTGTTGCTGCCTGAATCCAGTTCTGACAAACACTCAGACACTACGCCGGAAGAGCTGTTTTCATGAACCTGGGCCTTGGCAATCGTCTCTGGTAACGCGCCGGTTTCAGAAACGACCGGGATAGCTGCATCGTTACAAGGGTAATTCAGGAATTTGATGCCGAACTGGGCACCGGTACCTGAACCATTGGTTCTACGGCAAATATGCAGACGATCGCTCGCCGGCTTGTTTGCGGCAGCCGCATTGTCAAACAAATTATTGCCCGTACCGCCCAGCCTTAATTGTTTCCATGAACTCAGCTTACCGGTAAAAATACTGGCAATCTGCGCAGAACTTAAAGAGGGCATACAAGCTGCTGTTTCTCTTTTAGACGCATTGGTTACACAGGTATTGGTTTTACCGAACTGCGCTTCCTGCATTGCGTTACGCAGTTTTGTCGTTACCGGCACGCCAAATGTTAAAACGGCAGCCGACTTCACCGTTAACTTGCTGACGTCTGCAGCAGTTATCGGGTCAAAACCGGAAGGCGTGTTTTGGCCGAAAAATTGCGCAGGGTCGACATCCGACATGCCAAAATCAGGTTTTACTAGGTTCGATAACGCCGGATTTCCTTCGGTTTGAAGGCAGTTGATCTTGGTAAAGCTTGTACCTACCACACCATCTGAAACTTTTGTGCAATTAGCCGCATTGTCGACTTTCAGGAAATCGATAGCCGCATCGGCAACGATCGGGTTAACGCCTTGAGCCGAACCGCCTTTATTGCGTTTATACAACAACAGGTTGGTTTTGCCGGCCGCCAAACCTTTCAAGGCAGGGTTTTGGGTATTCAACACGCATAAATAAGCGTTTTGGTCTTTGCCGGTAGACCCGGTATCCTTGTATTGATAAATCAATTGTGCTGAATCGCAAATCCGGTTGCTGGCCGGAATTTTGGAACTGGTCATCAACGACTCAATGAATGGTTGTGACGCTGATGAACCTGATAAAAATATTTCGTAAGTAGTTGCCGGGTTGATGACAGGTATGCCATTGCCGTCAACGGTAATAGCCGCCTGCGCAGTGCCGCCAAATAAAGCGACAGAAACTGCCGCACCTAATATTAGTTTTTTCATGATTTCCTCTTGGTTTAATTAAATAAACAATACACTGTGAAACACTCACGCTATAATCCCGCGCATCAGCATTTACCAGGAAGCCAGCCTGCTGATCCCCCGCAGGCCGCCCGATAAACCCTGCATCCTACGCTCCGGTTTTGGAACAACATCTTCGATAAGCAAAAACAATCCAGCCAGGCATGTGCTGCCGGATTGCCTTCTGCCACCAGCAAAAACCCAAACAGAATTTATGCTTGCCGCCCTAACTCGTTGCGTATTTTTTCATATTTTATCGGGCCAAATAATGACAGCTTCATTAAAGTTCGATGTAATGTAATACATTTGTATTTTGTTTCGATGACAATTCCTGCTGTGTAGTAATTCTGTAACATTTATCTTTTATCTTAATTAAAGGCATCTATCCTATTACCTATCGTTCCTAGGCTCCGCGTGAGAACGATGGACCTGAGTAGTTACCATTAAAAACACCGTAACCGTTCAGATCCTTGCCTGAAGCGTAGGGCGTGCTGCGCGCGCCTTCTCCGGCGTGTAGGTAACGTGCCACTCCGTTGATGGCGCGCGGCGCGCCCTACAGCAAAAAACACCTAAGCTATTGACGACAACCCCAGGGAGTGAGCATTGAACGAATTAAAACAAATTATTTCCCTGCGCCTGGTTGACAGTGACCGCGCCGCCGTCCAGGCGATTGCATCCCGCCTCTTCGTCAGGGAATCGGATATTTACCGTTTTGCCATTAATTACCTGCTCAACAGGTTCGGTTGCTTGTTTGATGAGTCCTGCACGGGCAGCGATTTATTACCCGCCATGCTCGAAATAAGGGCGGAAATCAACCATACCCTGGGACTCAAGAGACACCAGCTTGAAAAAATCATTAACGGCAATAACCTGCATCCCGACAAATATGTTGCGATGTCGGATATTGAACTGCTGCTGATGCCCCAGCATATATTGAAGCAGCGCTTGATGAAGCTTGATGAAACGCCTAAAACGCATACCGACGTGGAATCCTGGCTCAAACTCTACCTGACTGAAAAATACAATTTGCTGGAAATCGAGAAAGATATGCTGTTTGGCGATACCGCGGAAATTTACAATTATAAAGAGACATGAGATAACACACCGTGTTACCCGCCGCACAAACGCTCCGCGCGTGCCGCCTTCCCAAAAACGAGAGCTTCAACATTATTTTTGAAACCAGCAGTGTTTAATATAACCCGTAGCGGCAATCATCTCTTTCCAATTTTGGCTGCCGGGTTAGCATTCGCTTACTTGCTGGCAATCGGCGTTCCCGCACTCTTGCAATCCGGCGCCGGCACCAGGCCGGCGGCGCCCCAGCCTGCCGCTCCGCAAGACCATCC
>SCST01000695.1 GCA_004299465.1 Methylovulum sp.
TAACAAGCCTGAAGACACCTACGGGTAGCTGGAGTTTCGAATTTAGTCCGCAGAACTGGATTCCTGTTGAAGGTTGCTTTGATGCGGATATTCTTTTTGTTTCTGGTGTTGAATGGCCGGCACTGGTTATTACGCAGGAAGGCATTTTGTTTCCTTCCTTCGCTCCCAAAAAGGCTTGAAGAAGTCGCCTGACAATCGCGTCCAAGCCGCGTAAACGCCGCAAGGCGTTTACGCGGCTGGAGCCAAGTGTTATCAGACCTCTCCTTTCTGGGGGTGTTGGCGCTGATTGGGCGCATGCAGTTTATTGACCGCATTGATATAGGCTTTTGCCGAAGCAATGACAATATCGGTGTCGGCGCCCAGGCCATTAACGATCCGGCCGGCTTTTTCAAGCCGGACCGTGACCTCGCCCTGCGCGTCGGTGCCGTTGGTGATGTTATTAACCGAATAAAGCGCCAACGTAGCCTGTGTTTGCACCAGTTTTTCTATCGCTTTCAAGCTGGCATCCACTGCGCCGCCGCCTTCGGAACAGCCGATGACTTCCTTGTTATCTATCCGCAAGGTTACTTGCGCATTCGGTATTTCGCCGGTTTCCGAGCATACTTTCAGTGCGATCAGTTTGATATGCTCGTCTTCAGCCTCAAAACCGGCTTCTGAAATCAAGGCCTGCAAGTCTTCATCAAATATTTCGTGTTTTTTATCGGCCAATTGCTTGAAGCGCATAAAGGCATCGTTGATGTCTTCTTCCGAACCGAATTCAAAGCCCAGTTCGGTGATGCGGCTTTTAAACGCGTTCCTGCCGGAATGCTTGCCCAGCACCATGCGGTTAGCCGACCAGCCGACATCTTCCGCACGCATGATTTCGTAAGTCTCGCGGCTTTTCAAGACGCCGTCCTGATGGATGCCGGCCTCATGCGCAAAGGCATTGGCGCCGACTATCGCTTTATTCGGTTGCACGGGAAAGCCTGTGATCGACGAAACCAATTTGGAGCAGGTTAAAATTTCGCGGGTATCGATGCGGCTCTGGCAGTTGAAAACATCGTGGCGGGTACGCACCGCCATCACGACTTCTTCCAGCGAGGCATTGCCGGCTCGTTCACCGAGGCCGTTAATCGTGCATTCGACCTGGCGCGCGCCGTTCATGACGGCCGATAACGAGTTCGCCACCGCCAATCCCAAGTCATTATGGCAATGCACCGAGAAAATGGCTTTGTCCGAGTTCGGTATGCGCTGGATCAGGTTGGCAATCGTTGCGCCGAATTGCTGCGGGATGCTGTAGCCGACGGTATCGGGTATGTTCAGCGTAGTGGCGCCGGCATCGATAACCGCTTCAAGGATGCGGCATAAGAAGTCTTCCTCGGAGCGTCCGGCATCTTCAGGTGAAAACTCGACATCATCGGTATATTGCCGTGCGCGTTTCACGGCTTTGACGGCATGTTCGATGACTTGCTCCGGTGACATTTGCAATTTCATTTGCATATGTATCGGCGAAGTCGCGATAAAGGTATGAATCCTGGAGCGTTTGGCGTCTTTAAGCGCTGCCCCGGCGCGGTCTATGTCGTTATCCAGCGCACGGGACAAACCGCAGACGGTGCTGTCTTTAATCACTTTGGCGACGGCCTGGACGGCTTCAAAATCGCCTGGGCTGGCGGCCGGGAATCCGGCTTCGATGACATCGACTCTCAGGCGTTCCAAGGCTCTTGCAATCCTGACTTTTTCATCGCGCGTCATCGATGCGCCGGGACTTTGCTCGCCATCGCGCAAGGTCGTATCAAATATTATTAATTGGTCTTTCATAAAAACTCCATGCATGGAGACCTATCAACATTGGTGTTGATAGTCAGTGTGAAGGATAGATTGAAAAGTGCGAAGAAGAATGCTGCCCATCAGGGCAGGAGTCTTAGGGAAAAGCGTAATGCGGCGGACAAATGTGTGTTAACCGGCATTGCACCGACAGCAGGCATTTGATAAAAATAAAAAGCGTCTCGAATAATCATGACGATGGACTATACCTGAATGAGAAAACGCCATCAAGCCCATTTTAGCCTTTACGTTCCAGATCGG
>SCST01000696.1 GCA_004299465.1 Methylovulum sp.
TATAGGCAAACATTTTGGCGTGCATTACGCCACAGTGAGCCGAGCGGTGAAAGATTTTGAGAAAACAGAAGGAGAGTAATGTGTTAATGCAAGACCTGACCCCATTTTTTCCATTTTTTCATTTGACCCCATTTTTTCATTTTTTCCTGACCCCATTTTTTCCCCATTTTTTCCTGACCCCATTTTTTTCCATTTTTTTCTTGCACATTTAAATTACACCCATCGGACTTTGTTTGCACAAGCAATTGATCTTCAATGGGTACTGTCTTTGACTGAGCGGGAAGATTTAGCCGAAAAAGTGGATGCGTTTGTTGGGCGTTTTAGTCGCTTGCAAGATCATTTAGGCGAAAAACTACTTTCTTCATTTGCCAAACTGATGGGAGAATCGCCTAAATCTTTATTGGATGTACTGGCTTACGCTGAAAGAGTTGATTGGTTAGAAGATGCCGAAAACTTCATTAATGCAAGAAAACTAAGAAATTTACTGATGCACGAATACATGAATAATCCTCAGCTTTTTCTTGACTCACTTCACTTGGCAGAGAGTGCAACTCAAATGCTAAAAAACATCGTAGAAAACATAGAGCAACAGGCTCAACACCTCGACTTGCATAAAAATCTCCGCACTCTTAGGAAATCAAATGCTAAAAATTGCTCATTTCGAAATTGGACGACACAATCGCCCTTTCATCATTGCCGAGATGCCCGGCAAACATTACCAATCCCTGGAACGGGCGCTGGAAATCGTCGAGGCGGCTGCCAAGACTGGCGCTCATGGGTTGAAGATACAGACTTATACGCCGGACACGATGACGCTTGATCTGCGAGCGGTTTAACGGGGTACGATTATCATCAATATTTATCTGGAAGGCATACTATGGAAGCGATACGTCAAATTACGCAATTAGAAAACGATATTCTGACGCTTCGGTTGCCGGCATCATTTAAGGCCAGGCAGGTGGAGGTCATTGTCATGCTGGTTGAAGAAAGCGTGATGGTCAACGAGGATGGGGTCGCAGAGGCTCGACGCAGGCCATCTCCCAAACTCAAGGGCACACGCATTATCGGCGACATCATGTCCCCTGCCGTGCCGGAAGCAGATTGGGATGTGCTGAAGTGATTCTTCTTGATACCCATATCTGGGTTCGTTGGATCGAACCAGATACAGACCCATTGCCCGTAGCCATTTCCAGAATGATTGACAGCAGCGATCAAGTTACGGTATCGGCAGTCTCGTGTTGGGAAGTGGCCTATCTGGCCAAGCGTAACAGAATAATACTCCCTTTGCCGATGGATGAATGGTTGCAGGCAGCACTAGATGAGTCAGGAGTAACAAGTCTGCCTCTTACCGCAAAGATGGCAGCAAGGGCAGCGAGTCTCGCGGATATCCATCGTGATCCGGCTGATCGCTTTATCATTGCGACAGCTATTGAAACAGGAGCAACGCTACTTACGCTTGACAGTGTTTTCAAGAATTACCCGGAATTGATCGGATTGTTGCTTTGATGACTAGGATAGTACTTCGGGGTTGAATCCAACCAACATTTAAAGTGGAACTGTGAATGATTAAAATAGAGAATTTTGAGATTGGGCGGCACCGTGCACCTTTTATAATCGCCGAGATGTCCGGCAACCATAACCAGTCGCAGGAGCGTACCCTGGAAATTGTCTATGCTTCGGCAAAGTGCGTGTGAATTAAGTATGATTCTGTCAAGTAGCATACATTTCTAGTTTTAAATTTCGAGGGAAGCTCCAATGAGACTAACCGATAAACAGCGCGTCATCATTTGCACAACCGTTGCTGAAACCTTTGGTGCCACTGCTGATGTGTGGCTATTTGGATCAAGGGTGGATGACAGTAAGCGAGGAGGTGATATCGATTTGTATATTGAGTCAGCGGTTCATAATGCCAAAGAACTCGTCGAGGCTAAGTTACGCTTTTTGGTGGAATTGCACAAAAAGATGGGAGAGCAGAAAATTGATGTTGTGATCCGCCGGGCGGGATGCGAGGAGAGCTTGCCGATCTATAGGGTCGCAAAACAAACAGGGGTAAGGCTCTCATGCCTGTAGTTTACCGTGCGTCGTTGGAAATTTGCAAACGCCATGCAGATAGATTAGCTTGGGCGATCTCGCAATTGGCGTATAAATTTCCGCTATCCGCTGAAGCGATCCGTACCTTGAGTGATACCGAATTGGCGGTCCTGGATCAGTTTTCAACTCGTTTTGCTAAGCTGCAAGATGCGATGGGTGCCAAACTATTTCCTGCCATCCTGGAATTGACCAAGGAACAGGGGTATTATCCTGCTTTTTTGGATAAGCTGAATCGGCTGGAAAAGATCGGGGCAATTGCATCTGCTGATAAGTGGCTGATATTGCGAGAAATGCGTAACGAGTTTTCACATGATTATCCTGATGATCCTGAGCTTCAGGCAGCAACTCTTAACAAGGCTTACACACTGGCAAGTGACCTGTTAGGCGTTTTAAATGGGGTTGAAGCGTTTGCGTCCCATTATGAACATGTAGGGAACATGCATGAAATAACTTGAACCATCTTACTTCCTCTCCCTTCGGGAAAGGGGGTATAATACGAGATTTACGCCGCCTTTTGCAGAGTTAAAAAAAGGTGCATCAATATGCTCTGAAATAAACGGGTCTGACCCCTTTTTTCAGACCCCTTTTTTCAGGACATTGCCGCCCGATGATGCCAATTATTCGATCAGATGGCGTAATATTAAACGCTCTTTTACGGCAACTGTTCCACAAGAAC
>SCST01000841.1 GCA_004299465.1 Methylovulum sp.
CTAGGGTGTAGACCTAAATCTGCTTGCCGGTTTGGGCGAACGTTGATTCAAACTCCCAAACACGGGAGTTGTCGATGCGCTTTGACCTTACCGACAAGGAATGGGCTGTTATTGAACCTCTATTGCCGCCGACCCGTCAAGGCGGCGAGCGCGCCGACGACCGGCGGGTGCTGAGCGGCATCTTCTTTGCGCTGCGCACCGGCATTCCGTGGGACGACCTGCCCGAACGTTACGGTCCGCATACGACCGTTTACAACCGCTTCAACCGCTGGGCCAAGCAGGGCATCTGGCAAGCGATCTTCGAACGCTTGCAGGCGCGCTTTCCAGCCAGCGTCGAGATGATCGACTCCACCAGCATCAAGGCCCACCGCGCCTCGGCAGGCGCGGAAAAAGGGGGCTCTTGACCGCGGAGCGCGCCGAGCAAGAAGCGATCGGCGTCTCGCGCGGCGGGCGCACGACCAAGATCCATGGCGTCACCGACGAAAAAGGCCGCCTGCGCCGTTTTGAGCTGACCGGCGGAAACCGGCATGATGCGGCCGTCGCCGAACCGCTCATCCTCGCCGGCGAGAACGATCCCGACTTCATGATCGGCGACAAAGGCTATGACAGCCGTGACCTGCGCGATGCGACCGAGGACGCCGGCATGACCCCGGTCATCCCCTCGCGCCAGGGCGCCGTCGCTCCCCCCGACTACGATCGCGAACTCTACAAGGAAAGAAATTTCATCGAACGCGCCTTCTGCCGCCTCAAGGACTACCGGCGCATCGCCACCAGATATGATAAGCTCAAACGCAACTTCGAGGCCGCCGTCGCACTCGTTGCCGTCAGAATGTGGTTCCTGATTTGAGTCTACACCCTAGGAGGCGCCAATTTTTAGATGCAAGAAAAACCACGGCCATCGGATCGTTGACCACTGATACCTAACCACTGACGACTGACCACTGATCACTGCTCCCGCTTCAGCAAATCCCGAATCTCGGCGAGCAACTGCACCTCCGCCGGCGGCGCCGCGGGGGCGGCGGCCTCCTCTTTCTTCTTCAGCGCGTTCATCGCCTTGACGACGAGAAAGAGGACCCAGGCGACGATGAGGAAGGCGATCGCCGAATTGAAG